>NZ_JBBIAM010000216.1:0-7958 GCF_054185185.1 Bradyrhizobium sp. UFLA05-153 | reverse complement strand
TATCAGTAAGGATATCCATACCGACAGTCAGCTACAGACCGGACAACCCCACAAGACGGCCGTCCTCGGATGAGTACGGTCCACCGCCACATGGGTGCAGCCCAATTGGGCACCAATTGACTCTATATAAAGGACGGGCCGTGGATTCCACGGCCCGTCGCCAGCAACTAGCGCCCTATCATTTAGTTGGATGTATCGAAGCAGCGCTTGAAGTCTTTGTGGCAATGTCCCTCATTCGCTTTCCTATGGTGTAGTGCCGCTGAGATGCCTCCCATCCGACTAGTAGCTTCATTGCGACCAATTGATCCAACAGTGTCAGCACCTGATCGTCAACGGTAACTACATTTCCAATCAGGTCAAATGTCTTGGAATTGACCGCGGCATCATTGGCATTCGCTTTTTTCATCGTCATCTCCTGAGAGAGCCCCGTCCGCGACATGCGTTCGGCGACCTCTAGGAGGCATTTACAAGTTTCAAAATCGCTCCGATTGCGGACCGCCTTTTTGCGCGAATTGATCGCCTCAAGCGACAGGGCGATACTAGAATCGTCGCCTTGAGAGATTGGAGGTTCGAACGAAGATAGCGATTGGAATGCACCCGCGTTGCACACCAACGTGGGCCAACCGCTCACTTGTCATTTGAAGCCTCCGCATCACGGCGGCAATCGCCTTACGGTCAGGCACTGCCGCCGCGGCCAAACGTTCGGATTCGAGTCTTCAGACACCTATTTCAGAATAAGAATGGAATCCTCGTCTATGCGGCCATGCTTGAACGTCTTCAAGGTATAGTCGGTCATGGTGCCTTCTGTGATTGGGGTAACATCGATCCGCGCCAACCGACGGTTCAGATACTTTCGCCCGTTCTCCTGAAAGTGCTGATCCAATGGCACCGTCAAGCGCGACAGTGGTCCTCGAAGCCAATACTGAAATTCGACCGGAAGTATTGGATCGGTCCGCGGCGGCACGAGAGCAACCGCATTGAAGTGAAGTCCATCGTTAGCCGTCACGGACTGGCCAACCTTGTCCCGATTCCATTTAAAGACCGGAAGGTCGGGGCAACCGAGAAAGATCGGCCGCAAATGCGCAAATCTTTCCGCATTTGGCCTTCGGACGATGTGGTGCATGAGGGTCCAGTGAACTCGCTCCACCTCCTGCGTCATGATCTGCGTCTGTGTCTGACGCGCCCCTGGCAATTGGTTGAACATGAAATTCAGGTAGTAAGCCCGTCGCCCTTCATCCATCAGCTCACCGATGCGGTGCGAATAGGCTTCAACGACTCTCTCCCGGCGCTCAGATTCTGAGAGTTGGTGATAAGTGGTCATGCGTGATCCTGATTTAGCTGGTTTTTGAGTGAATTCAGAACCAAGCGAATCCATATGGAGAGGCTGAATTCTCCATTTTGCAGTACCGCGCATCGGGGCAACCACTGAGCGCGTCGGCTATGTGCTCTGAAACTAGTATTTACAGGATCACAAATGGCCGGTCGGATCGGACGAAGAGCCCCTCGCACGGTCTCTTAAAGAGACGCAACGCAATAAGGGCGCAAAAACGAATGCTCCCCGGGGCTTGGGGCCCGGGGAGCATTATTCTTCTTATGGCTGGACTAAATATAGTTGCGTCAATCGACCCAATCGTCGCTCGACTCGCCAAGGCTGTCCGCGACCATGACGTGCTTTAGCTTAAAGGCACCTTCATCCTCGCTTACCCGCGAGACCAATACCGTGAGCATGGCACCTAATTTCTGGTCGAAGAGTTGCTCGCGTTCGGAGGTCTTCATCCAAATCGGGAGAATGACGTCCTTGTCGTTGCGGGTCTTCTCACGTTTAGGAGCTTTCTGCGGGGGTTCGTGATGACCATTGCCGGCGTCAGCCAACGCTTCTGCCTCCTTTTTCCTTTTACACCAAGCGGAGTACAGCTTCTCCAGTCCCTCTTTCTCGACGGTAGCGGCGGTCTCGTTTACGGCCACGCCAAGTTCACGAAGGTATTCCAGGACTCCAGCCCGCTTCGATGCCAATTTCCTGGTCTTGCCCGATGAAGCCCCCGTAGCCATTGCCACCACTTCTAGATGCCAATTGAAGGTCGTTGGATTTTTACGCCCCTTCTCGGCCTTCTTCACTGCGTGGACGAATTGCGACTGCAGCGTCTCATTGCTCGAGAGCTCCACGATGATCCGTTGAGCTGTCTGCATAGAGCTGCGGAGCAAAGCACGATGTCCCTTGCTAGATTTCTTGATGCTGATTCCGCAGCGCTTAAGCTCCTTCAAAAAGGCTTCGATTAGTTCGTTTTGTTCTGGCTTCTTCATTCGATGTTCCAAACTTTTGGTAGGTCAATTTCTATGGTTGCGTACGATCGCAACAGTTGGTGGATGACACCCACGTAGGTGAGAACACAGGGCGGCAGCTGAGCGCGTCCACTTTCTCTCGGCTGCTAGAACCACGATGAGGATCGGATACGTGCTGTCTGACCGATTGCTCCTCGGCGCGGCCCATACTGGTTCAATGGGTGGCTCTTCAACCCTTGGACTTGGCGATCATTTCCCCGAGGACGCCGAGCCATCCTTACCTGGCAGACCATCAACGAAAGCGCGTAGAAGGTCCGCCCGGATCACGGTTCGACGCCCGATTTTAGCAACTTGTAATTCGCCGTTTTTTATCGCGTGGTACAGGGTTGTTCGGCCCACGCTGAGGAGTTGGCACGCTTCGGCGATGCTGTAAGTCATTTTCATGATTGCCTCTCTAGTCCGGAAACGTTCCGGAGACCGCGTTGGCGACCGCCAACGCAATTCATCTAGATCGCGATGAAACTCGCCTCAATTTGAAGTACGGCTCAACTGGGCTCATCGCTTCCATGAATGCTATCGCTGCAGCCGCTCTCACTGCGGCGCTGCCAAATGCCGCGCTAGCCCTTGGCTTCCGAAGCTCGTTCAGCGTCGATGCTCAAAATCGAACCGCAACGACAGCGTGTTCGGGCATCAAGATGTAGCGACCATTCCCTGAAGAAGTGTCGAGCCCTAGAAGAGCCCGACTGTGGTCATCGGTGAGACTTCGGCTTTTTACGTTCGAGCCGCACGTCCCTCAATTCCCGTTTTATGGTTGCAATTGATGGAATGACGTTGTGGTTTTTCTGAACCCATTCCTGAATCGCAAAATTGCGCGCTTTCGCAGCCATGCCCGAAGGAACATCCCCGTTCCAAAGAGCATGGACCGCCTGCCTAACTGCAGCCCCCTGAGGCGCGTCGTTGTGCGACCTGATAAGTCGCTTATTGATGAGTATTTTTATCTCTTGGCGGTCGACGAACGCAGAGGCGAGTTGCGCGTGAAATCGCGTGCCGTCCGCTCCGACTACTCCATAATCGCCGTCCAAGATAAAGTTGTCGCTGCCACCAACGGGAATGTATTCCTTTGGCGAGAAGCTCATCCAATCTTCAGAACGCAAACGCGAAACATCTTGGCTGATGGGATCTCGGACATAGACTTGCAACCGCCCATTTTCGATCTCAAGTCTAAGGAAAAGGGTCGCCTTCTGCTGGACATGCCAGCTTTCAAGGGTCTCTTTGTCCAGAGATTCAACACGTAGCTTCTCGAGAGCATCGTCTAGAGCGATTTTCCACTCGCGGGTCCACTTAGGCTCATGCTCCGTGATTAGCTCGCAAACCTCGTTAAATACCGCTCCGAGAGAAACCTCATTCTCGCCCAACGACGTGTCTTGAAAATCTAACCAGCTTCTCATTCGATCCATCACTTCCGTCGAATCTGCAGACCACGCGATGTCGGCCAGGTATTGGAGACAACACGCAGACACACCCAACTGCGGAAGCTTACGCGCTCAACCGGTATTGTCGGTCTCAACGGCTCGGTCGTAGGCTATGACTTGGAGATGAAGGAAAGCACCAGGCCTTCAACGTAGAACGTCGCTTTCTGTACCATTCGGTGGCTCAGAACAGGCGTAGCGCTAACAAATCGCCTTGAAGAAAACTTGAAGAAGGCACCGTAGTGCGCGCCAACAAACGGCATAAGTTATTGATTTTGTTGGCGCTCCCTAGGGGAATCGAACCCCTGTTTCAGCCTTGAGAGGGCCGCGTCCTAACCGCTAGACGAAGGGAGCGTGAGGGACAGGACATAGCCGCGAATTCCGCTGGCGGCAAGCCTCGATCAGGGGCGAAAAGGCCTGTTATACAAAGCGACCGCGGCTCAAGCTTAACCATGTGATGGCCGGGCGGGGCGCTGCTCACCAGCGAAACCGCCGGGAACACTCAAGGCGTCTTGAGTTTCTCGATCGCGGCAGCGCCGGCGGCCGGCTCCAGCCGAAACAGCCCCGCGCCGGCAAATGCGGACTTCAATGGCGACGTCGATCGGATCTGCTGCCCGCTGCTGCCTGCGATAGCCTGGTTGAGCAGGTCCTGACCGATGGGGCCGGTCCGCTGCGTCCCGACCCCGAAGTAATAGGTCTGGCCGGCCTCGATCGGGACTTCGACCTCGTAGTCCGCCATGGCCATCGTCGTGTGCGAGGCGATCTTGTGGACGCCCGGCGGCCGATCGACGACGAAATACGAACCCATCTCGATCTTGCCCACGGGCTTGCCGTCGATCTTGATCTCCGACGAGGCAGCCAGCCCACCCATCGCGCCGAAAATGCCCTTCTCCCGCAGGAAGTACAGTCGCGCGAGCCGAGCTTCCTTTGGTTTGACCTGAGCTGTGGGTTGGTTGGACTGCGCAGGAGATCCTGCCGGTTTGGTCTGAGGTCCGGCCTGGTTGGGCTGCGCTGCAAGCGCCGCAGCACCAGTGCATCCGACCCACCCGATGACGAGCGCAATTGCTACGACGCGTGACTTGATACCACCCATTCCCAGTCCCAGCCCATATTCCCCGGACTGAAGCTAAATCAGAAGTTGCGGGACAGGACAACACTGACCAAGGACCGATCAACGATTTCAGTCACAACGCGTGTCGTCCGCGCTACGGCTCGTTGGCAAATTTCAGCTTTCCAGCCGGCTTCAGTGTGTGGGCGTCGTAGGTGCGGATTTCGGTCACTCCGCCGACGTCGAGCGTGATCACGAGTCGGTCTCCGGCGACCCCGCTCGAGACGATCCTGGCGCCCTTCGGCAGGGTGGCGGTGACGTCACCTACGGCCTCGGCCGCCCTTCCCTCGGACTTGAAAAGGCGGTAGCCCACCGCGATCAGCACGGCGCATATCGCCAGCGCCGTGGTCAACCCCGCGATCAGCATCATCCGCCGCACCCGCGCGAACAGCGCGGCTTGCTCGGGGGTCGGTTCGGGAACAGCGGTTTCGGTCGTCATGCAGGGCTCTGGGTCAGCGCAAAAGTTGGAGGTTGTCGTCGCCGGCGACGAGGGTTCGGCCCGGCTCGATCGGGTGCTGGCCGCCCGCCTGCCGGACCTGTCGCGATCAAGGCTGAAAACCCTGATTCTGGCGGGCTCGGTGACGTTTCGTTCGGAGGCGATCCGCGACCCCGCTTATCACGTCGCTCCGGGCGATACGATCACAATCGACGTGCCGGAAGCCGCCCCCGCCGAGCCCAAGGCTGAGGATATCGCGCTCGATATCGTGTTCGAGGATGACGACATCATCGTCATCAACAAGCCCGCCGGCCTGGTCGTGCACCCGGCGGCCGGGCACGAGACGGGCACGCTGGTGAACGCGCTGATCGCCCATTGCGGCAACTCGCTGTCCGGCATCGGCGGGGTGCGCCGGCCCGGCATCGTGCACCGGCTGGACAAGGACACCACCGGGCTGATGGTGGTCGCCAAAAACGACCTCGCCCACCAGTCACTGTCGGCGCAATTCGCCGACCACGGCCGCACCGGCGAGATGCGGCGTGGCTATCTTGCCTTTGCCTGGGGCGTGCCGAACCGCCAGCGCGGCACGGTCGATGCGCCGATCGACCGCCACCCGCACGCGCGGGAGAAGATGGCGGTCCGGCAAAGCGGCCGCGCGGCGGTGACCCATTGGGAAATCATGGAGAGCTTTGCCGGGCGCGACGGCAAGCCGGTGGCCTCGCTGCTCACCTGCGAGCTCGAGACCGGCCGCACCCACCAGATCCGCGTCCACATGTCCCATATCGGCCACCCCCTGCTGGGCGATGCCGTCTACGGCCCCCATTTCAAGACCAAGGCGAACCAGCTCGGGCCTGAATCGCAAGGGGCGCTGGCCGCCCTTGGCCGGCAGGCTTTGCATGCCTATCTACTGGTAATTGAGCACCCGCGAAGCGGAGAACTGCTGCACTGGGAACAGCCTCTGCCGGAGGATTTGCTTCTTCTCCAGGGCAGGCTGAAAGCGGCGCTATGACGCAGGCCCCTTCAGAAAAGCTTTACATTACAAAAAGTTATAGCAGCCACACGGGGACGTGACGTCAGTAATCCTTCCCTAAATGACCCCCCATGGGGTATATTGCGCCTGCGTTCGAAGATGATCGGACGCGGAACATCGCAGCCCGGCCGGCTTTAACACAGCGGTCGTCTGCCTGGCCCGCCGCTATCGGGGGCCTGAACCTTTGGAGGGCGCAAGTATGGCCCGTGCAGCCACGTTGCCGGTTCTGAATGGAGAATCCGGCCTTTCCCGTTACCTCGCCGAGATCCGCAAGTTCCCCATGCTGGAGCCCCAGCAGGAGTACATGCTCGCCAAGCGTTGGCGCGAGCACGACGATCGCGACGCGGCGCATCAACTCGTCACCAGCCACCTCCGTCTCGTGGCCAAGATCGCCATGGGCTATCGCGGCTACGGCCTGCCGATCTCCGAGGTCGTCTCGGAAGGCAATGTCGGCCTGATGCAGGCGGTGAAGCGATTCGAGCCCGAGAAGGGCTTCCGTCTCGCCACCTACGCCATGTGGTGGATCAAGGCGTCGATTCAAGAGTACATCCTGCGTTCCTGGTCGCTCGTGAAGATGGGCACCACCGCGAACCAGAAGAAGCTGTTCTTCAACCTGCGCAAGGCGAAGAGCAAGATCTCGGCGCTGGACGAGGGTGATCTGCACCCCGACCAGGTGAAGCTGATCGCGAGCCGCCTCGGCGTCACGGCTCAGGACGTCATCGACATGAACCGCCGCCTCGGCGGCGACGCGTCGCTGAACGCACCGATCCGCGACGACGGCGAGGCCGGCGAGTGGCAGGACTGGCTGGTCGATACCTCGCCCAACCAGGAAGCCTTGATGGCCGAGCACGAGGAATACGATCATCGCCGTGACGCCCTGAACGGCGCCATGGGCGTGCTCAACCCGCGCGAACGCCGCATCTTCGAGGCGCGGCGCCTTGCGGACGAGCCGATGACGCTGGAAGACCTCGCAGCCGAGTTCGGCGTGTCGCGCGAGCGCGTCCGCCAGATCGAGGTCCGCGCCTTCGAGAAGGTGCAGGCCGCGGTCAAGGGCACGATCGCGAAGCAGGAACAAGCAGCGCTAGAAGCCGCGCACTAAGCGCGAGATTTTTCAGCGCCAGAAATTGGCGGATCGAAGAGACAGAAAGCCGGCGGCAACGCCGGCTTTTTTTGGTCAATGATTGGAGCACTGCCACCGCAGTTGGCTTGGCGCGTTCTCAAAGGCGCAGGCTGCGGCTCGACCGCAATTGAGAACGGTGACGTCGAAAGCGTGATCAACGCTTCCCAGTCAATCATTCCCAATCAATCACGCTTGTCGCAGGACGTTTGCTGGTGTATGTGCTGCGCCCCGGCGCGATATCGCGCCCTTTTTGTTCAACGCTCGGAAGGGAGGCGGCATGAAATTCAGATCGACACGTTTTGACCGCCGCCGCCCATCGGTGATCGGCGATCGGTCATGAGCTGAACGCCGCTTCGCGGCTGTTCTTCCGTTCATTCAATCCGGCTACGAGGGGCGTGACGCAACACGGCGTACGCCGTGTTGTCATGTATTTGCGGTTCGTTACACCGCTCATCCACCCGCACAGCCGCGTGGAGAGCCGCTTCTTTCGTGCGTCCTGGTATATCCATCGAAAC
>NZ_JBBIAM010000215.1:0-8008 GCF_054185185.1 Bradyrhizobium sp. UFLA05-153 | reverse complement strand
TGTGTATAAGAGACAGGTACCCGACCGAATGGTGGTTGCGGCCGGTGATCAATGCCGCCCGCGTCGGCGAGCAAAGTGCCGTGGAGTGAAACTGGGTATAGCGCAATCCCGCCTTGGCGATGCGATCCATGTTCGGGGTCGGGATGACACCGCCGAAGGTGCCGGAAACGCCATAGCCCTGATCATCGGTCATGATCAGCAGAACGTTCGGCGCGCCTTTGGGCGGAACTACGGACGGTGGCCAATACGGTTTGGAATCTTTGGCAGTCTCGTTGACCACGCCACCGAATTTCGGAGGCTCAGGCGGCAGTTGTTTCCCGTCGATCGTGGTCGTGGCGCTGGGCGAACCCGGTACGCCGTTGATCTGCTGAGCGTGTGCTCCGGGGGCCAACATTGCGCACAGGAGAAAACTCGATGATAGGAAACTCGCAATTTTGATCACGACGTCCTCCTCGAATGGCCGGTTTCGCTGTCCACTACACCGAGCTTACCGTTTAAGGCGCCTTCATTTCGCGGCCTATGCGTTTTCGGCAGACGAGTAAGATGTCAGAGGGAGGGCCGCGTTTAGCGGGGCGCTCATGTCTGCTCGGGGTCAAAATCGCCTCTCCCATCGCTCGAAGTGGACGCGGGTACGTCTCCAATCGTCTGAAAGCGGAAAGGGATCGGAAGGGCTCCGAGCTGAAAATGACCAGCCTCACAAGTTGAGGAGGTCAACATGACCGATGTTCTGAGCGTTACCCATGCCGTCTCGAAACGCACTCCTTGGAATAAGGGAAAGATCGTCGGTGCGAAGCAGCCGCTCCGGCCAAAGCATGTCTGGTCAATCCGCACCAAGCTCCAGGTGGAAGGCCGGATACGTGATCTGGCGCTTTTCAACGTTGCCATCGACAGTAAGCTTCGCGGCTGCGATGTCGTAGCACTGAAAGTCGATGACGTTGCCCCGGGTGGATATGCGGCCGACCGCGCGAGCGTCCGACAGAAGAAGACCGGCCGACCGGTCAAATTTGAACTGACGGAATCCACCCGCCAAGCGATCGATGACTACCTCCGGGCAACCGGCAAGAGGTCAGGCGCATACCTGTTCATGGTCGGCGGCAGACTGGACACATGACGACCGCCAGTATGCCCGCCTCCTATCTCACTGGATCGCTGACATCGGATTGGACCCGCACCTGTTCGGGACGCATTCTCTTCGCCGAACCAAAGCGACCTTAATCTACCGCCGAACCGGCAACCTGCGAGCCGTGCAGCTCCTACTGGGGCACACCAAGATCGAGTGTACCGTCCGGTATCTCGGCATCGAGGTCGATGACGCCCTCGCGATAGCGTAACAAGTCGACGTCTGATTTCGGGGGCAGAGCAGACGGGCTCTGCTTTGCCCTCACAGGCGGCTTCGGGCCGATTCTGTTGAAAAAGGCAAAAGTAACGCCACGGCAAAAACATCGCTGAAATTAGCTTAGAGCGAGCTCCGGCAAGAAAACCTTCGTAGTAAAGCTAGGAAGATCACCGAGCGATCCTGACTATGTTGACGCGATCCCCCACGTCCCGCTGCGTCAAACGCATCAGAAGTCTTCAGAAAATGGGCATGCTCGCGACAAAGGCCTTTTTCAACGGAATCGGCCAGAAGCTGACTTATGCACCGCAGCAAATTAACCGCTCTTCCATCACCTCATCGCAGTTGGAGAGCTACTCGGGCAACCCAGCTTTCCGAAGACCCTCAATCAACAGCTTCGCGTTTGATTGCCCGCCCCGCGCGATGAACGCTGCTATTGTAAAGGCGGGATCGAACTCAAGCAGACGCGCCACCGCCTCACGGGCCTCAGCCTCGCGCCCGAGATGGGCGAAAGCGGACGCGAGACCGCAGTAAGCTGGCCAATAGGAGGATTTCTGTCGTTGGGCTTTCTTGCCTGCGACGATGGCCTCGTCAAAGCGACGAAGCTCGATCAAGGCTATGCCCATCCCGACAAACGACGGATGTATCAGCGGGTCTATCGGGTTCATGCGAATGGCACGTTCGAAGCTCTGGACCGCTTCCTGCGGTAGCCCCGCAGCTCTACAGACCCAGCCTCTGGCGGACCATGCGCCAAATGAATTGGGATTGAGCGCGACCGCCCGGTCTGCCATTTCGGGCGCACTTTCAATATCGCCGACCATGAACGCCGAGATTACGGCAGCCGCTGCCAACGTGTCTGGATCACTATCGTCGAGGCTCAATGCCAAGCGAGAAAGCCGAACGGCTTCCCTGCGGTCGAATTGGGGATCCTCAGCATAGTTGAAAAGGACGTTTCGCATGTGACAGAGACCTGCCAGAGTCGCGGCACCGCCGAATCGAGGGTGCAGTTCCAAGGCGCGGTGACCCAACCTGATCGCCTCGGCCAACCCTTCGCGGGTCGCCAGGTAAGACTGCGGCAGAGCGCGGAGGTAAAAATCATAGGCGGTGAGGTTCTCCGGTCGCCGCCGCGCCGCCAATGCGATTTCTGTTTGAACAATCTTTGGCTGAATGGCCGAGACGACGGCGACCGTCACTTCGTCCTGAAGTGCGAAAACGTCTGTCAAGTCGCGCTCGAACTGATCCGCCCAGATGTGCGCCCCTGTAATCGCGTCGATCAACTGCCCTGCAATGCGAACTTTCCCTGAGGCCTTGCGCACAGACCCCTGAAGGACATAGCGGACGCCAAGCTCGCGTCCGACCTGCTTCACGTTCACCGCCTTGCCCCTGTAGGTAAAGCTGGAATTGCGGGCGATCACGAACAACCACTTGAACCGCGAAAGCGCCGTAGTGATCTCCTCAACCATCCCGTCCGCAAAATACTCCTGCTCGGGATCGCCGGACATGTTCTCAAACGGAAGTACGGCGATTGAGGGCCTGTCCGGGAGTGGCGGGGCCGCACTTAGCCTATCGATCAGCGTGCCATGCGCTCCCGCGCGTACAGCAAATGCGCGGACCGGCTTGGAGATATTCTTGAGCTGCTGTTCGCCCCGGTCCTCGAAGCCAACGTCCAGCTTGGCTTCGACTTCGCTGTACACCTTTTCGGAAATCAGGATGCCGCTCGGATCGGCGACCCCTTCTAGTCGGACGGCGATGTTGATCCCATCGCCGAATAGATCCCCGTCAGCCCCGACGATAACCTCCCCGAGATTGACCCCAATGCGTAGCTTAAGGGAGCTTCGGCCTGACGCGATGCTTTCCTGTATCTCCACCGCGCATCGCACCGCAGCCGAAGGACTTGCGAACTCGGCGAGCGCACCGTCACCCGTGGTCTTGATCAGTCGCCCGTCGTGGCGGGAGAGGCCAGGCTCGATTACTTCGCGCCTCAGCCGCTCGAACTCGGCGTAGGTGGCCTCCTCAGCGCGTTGCATCAACGCAGAGTAACCAACCACGTCGGCAGCCAAGATCGCCGCCAGTCGCCTTTGAACCTGCTGCTCGGTCACAACGCCCTCCGAACGGCCAGACTTGCCACGGCGGTAGACAGGGAAAAGTCTAGCACTTTGCAGAGGACCCGTGAGCGATAATTGCGGGAGAGATTGGGCGTGCGTCACCTTGGAGGTCCGCTTCGGGACATTCGCGACTGAGCCGGGCAGTGCTCGCTACCAATCGATGTCCGCTTCGGTCCCGATAGCGCCAGCATATGAGCAAACGCAGCAAATGACGCGAGGGGCCACGAGGAGACATCAGTCGATCACTTGATCTGCGCGGCTTAGCAGCGTTGGCGGAATAGCAACACCGAAAGTCTTTGCCGTTCTCAAGTTGACGCTAAGAACAAATTCAGTTGGCTGTTCTACAGGCGTGTCCGCCACCTTGGCCCCCTGCAAGAGCTTCACGACCAGTCGGCCACATTGAGCAAAAACTCCTTCCAAGCGAGGACCATAGGCAATTAATCCGCCATCTTCCGCCCCTTGCGGCCACTGCCATACGGACGGTAGCCGAGACGAATTGAGATGCTCGATAATCAGCAGATGAGCGCTCCACAAGGTCGTCGATGCCAGCACGTTAACTGCATCAATCTCTTTTATCTTCATAGCTTGAATGGCATCGATGATCTCTTCGTTCGTTCGTGCCGTGAATGGTACGATCTCGACGCCGAGATCGTGCGCAGCTCGATCAAGCGCATCCAAAGCCGATTTTCTGTCAGGGTCAGCAAGAATTCCGATCCGTCGTGCTCTAGGCAGCGCCTCGTGGAGCAACTCCAACCGCTTTACGTCGAGCTGGAACGCGAAGATAGCTACGCCCGTAATGTTTCCTTCCGGATGAGACATAGAGCTGACGAGACCGCTCGTAACCAAATCGTCGATTATTGCCGCAATGGCTATGCCGCGGCTTGCGCGTTGCGCCGCCTTCGTAGCTTGCGGTCCGGTCGTTACTACTATCTCCGGTCGTCCACGCACCAACTCGGTGGCCATGGTGTCCAAGGCAGCAAGGGTCACATTGAACCCTCTGCGATCGATTTGAAGATTGCGACCTTCAACAAACCCACCTCGGCTCAGTTCATCAAAGAATGCGTGCCAAACGGGTCCCTCGCCGCTGGAGTTGGCTAAGACCGCCATGCGACGACTTCGCCCTACGTCTTGCGCTTGCGCAACTGACAACATTGGCAGCGCAGACGCGCCAATTAATGTGATGAACTCGCGCCGCTTCATGTCGTGGTCCCCGTGACCTAAGAAGCCAACTATAGCGGCTCAAACTATCAGTGAGAAAGAGTTGCCAATGTCGCATTTGGGTCATTCTCGACTGAGTCAGCCGGTCCTGCCTGCCGTTTGATGTCCGCTGATTGTTACGCGCCCGCGAAAGAACGCGAAGGGCCAATCGCAGACATACCGTATACCGCCCGTTTGATGCCGACGACCATCGACTGACCGCCGTCGACGGGTTAAGGCGGATATAGCAAAAGTCAGCCCTCGCGCATCCAGCCGTATCAGTCCGTGGGTTCGCTTGGTAGGAAACACCGATGCTCGCCTCACGGTCACTTCATGAAGGTGGCGCAGAACATCAACTGTCGATCTCTGTGCGAACGCGTTCCTCAATAGATTAGCTTCGGATACCAGTCGGTGCCTCGCCCGCCCGGCGTCAGGTCGAGGATTGACCATAGCGAAGCAACGTCGGGCGCGTCGCGTGGGTCTTGGTCCGGGTCTGCCATTTCTTTCTTCATCTCGCTCGCCCAAAACAACCGCACCTTGTCGCCGTCACGTTTGAACACAACCAGCGCAGGATTTTCCGAGCCGTTGGCGTTAAGCAGGCCGAGGTCATTGGCATACTCGTCCCCGACCGTCTGCACGAAATCGAGATGCCGCCAGGTCCGTTCGCTTGCAAAGGCCAACTGCCGCTCGACACTGCTGCGGCCGAGGATCTTGAGCGCGACCCTCTGTTTAATGTCTGCTGCATTGCCATTCACTGCCCCCAGCCAGTTGGTGCACATCGGACAGGGACGCTCACGTTGCGGGCCATACATCCAGAAATAAGTGACAAGCGCGTCATGTTTGCCGAACAAGTCGATCAGGCCCACATTGCTGCCGTTCGCGTCCTTGAAACGATAATCCTTCATAATGAGCGGTCCGGGCGGCAACGCGCGGCGTTCGTCGGCGAGTCGTGTCATATGGCGCCTGAATTCGATCTCGTCCGCGAGCAAAGTTTCGCGCGCCTTGCGATAGGCGTCGCTTTCACCGGGGAACGGCGTCTTCCCTTTTTTTGCGAGTGTAGCAGCGGGTGTCAGCGTGTTCGCGTCCACGGGTTTCTTCTCCTGGTCATCCATAATTCTTCCTGGTCATCCATAATTCTGACAACGGCCGACAGAAAATTAGGTTGCGGCGGAACCGAAGCAAGCGACCGAGCCTGCAAGGGCCGAACTCGCAGCGAACCGATGCGCGGGTCAGCTTGAGGTCGGTCGTGCGACCCCGAAAATTCCGCCGTCGTTGACGATCGCACACTCGAATTCGTCATTTCCTGCATTTGCACCCGTGTATATAGCTGGAGTTATGGGGCCTTTTCCGTCGGGAGGAAACGATGGCCATCGAGAGATCCCATAATCCTGGCGCCTTTCGTGAATTCGAACATGATGGTTGGGGGACCGTCAGTGTTGGGTATGAGCGGCACTTTGCGCGACTCACCACTCAAACCGTACCGGCCATTCTGGATGCTGCCCATGTCGCCGAGGGGATGCGCGTTCTCGACGTCTGCACCGGGCCGGGAATGCTCGCTGGAGCGGCGGTGAAGAGAGGAGCGCAGGTCGTCGCCCTCGACTTCTCCGGCAAGATCATTGAGATTGCCAGGCGCAACGTGCCTGGCGCCGAATTTCGGCAGGGTGATGCCCAAGCCCCGCCTTTCGAGGCCGACAGCTTCGATAGTGTCGTCTGCGGTTACGGTATCATCCACGTTCCGGAGCCGCAGAAAGCCCTTTCGGAGATGCGTCGCGTGCTGAAGCCCGGGGGCTTTCTCGCCGTGAGCGTTTGGGAAGCAGCGAAACCAGGCAACGGTTTCGGCCTTCTCTTCGGCGCCATCAGGAAACACGGTGACCTCAACGTGCCTCTGCCTCACGGACCCGATTTCTTTCAGTTCAGCGAACCCGACAAATTGAAAGCAGCAATTCAAGAGATCGAATTCCGTGACGCAGCCGTCGAGACCGTTGAACAGACCTGGGAGTTGGCCGACTCGCTAGGCGTCATAACGGCGATCCTCGAAGGTGGCGTGCGAGCACGCGCTTTGCTGCGCGCCCAGACCGAGGACGCGCGCAACTCTATCTCCGCGGCGGTGGTGGAGGGGATGCGGCGGTATCGTTCTTCCGATGGTGTCTATCGAGTCCCCATGCCGGCCTTGGTGGGTACAGGAAGGAAGTGATCAGCCCTGTTCGCATGGATGGAGAGAGGACCCCGCCATGGCAGCCTGGGGGGACGTCCGCAACGGGTCTTGGTTGTGTGAAAAGGCCTAGACGCTCGAGCGCGATAGAACAAGTTATTCGTCCAAGACCGCTCTAGCGCTCAAGCTCGCAAGCGATTTCAACTTAAATGACGAACTGCAGAATGTAATTCTAGCCGTGTTTCGATCCTTCGCGTTTTTACACAGCCAGGGTCATGAGCGTCGCCCTCCGCAATTGACGTCGGCCCGTCGATTTCCGCTATGCCCCGTTACCGACCGAAGGTACGTGGCGGTGCAATATGTCGCGAAGGGCCACCTGCGGACGTAGTCAGTTTGAAGCGAAAATTATGCCGATATGTATCTCCTGTTGGAAGGAGAACCGGCCGCCATTCCGCTCAGGAAACCGTCCGCAACATTGGCGTCATCGTCGGCGAAGAACCGTGTTGTATCTCACCGATGATCCTGAAGCCGTGGCGCTCATAAAGGGAAATGTTTCGCGGATTCGAACTTTCAAGGTAGGCGGCGATGCCCTCCTCGTCACATCGTCGAAGAGCGTGTTTCATCAGCAACGTGCCGAGGCCTTGGCCGATCCAGTTCGGATCGGCGGCAATGAGGGGCAGATACCAATGTGGCTCGTGGGGATGATGTTCGGCCATTCCCTGGAGCAGGTGTGGAATATCGTCGGCGATCTCCGGACGCAGGGACTGCGCCATGATTGCGCCCATGGCTGCTTCATCAGGCTCGACGCCGGGCGGCAGCCACAGGGCGGCCGCGCGAGCCCCTTCCGTGATGTAAGCCGTGCCATGCTCGAATGCCCGTCCGCCAAATGCGTTAACGAACTCAGGCATAATCCTGAGATATTCGGATGAGTCGGGCCAAACCCAACGGGCCATTGGATCGGCTGCAAAGCCGAGCACAATAGTGCTGATCGTGCTTGCCTGAATGTTCGCGCCCGCAGATTTGACTTCCGACTCAGCTGTCATCATGCCGTCTCCCAGTCGATGGCGTCGGCCAAATTTATCAGATGCCTGTTTCCAAACAGAGCAGAACGGCTGTACCAACGAGCCTTCGCGGCTGCGACCCAATGGTCGTGGTAGGGACGAGGATTGCTCCTCGCCCCCCACCCAGATCCCGGCGAGCGCTGCTAACGCACCGGGCTCC
>NZ_JBBIAM010000214.1:0-8127 GCF_054185185.1 Bradyrhizobium sp. UFLA05-153 | reverse complement strand
ATAGAAACGGATCAGGAGCGGTCAGTTTCCAACTAACAAACCGGCTCAAGCGGTCCCGCTCCGCGGGTCCATTTCATTACATCGAGGCGGCTGAACAAGAGCGCATGGCGCGCGACGCGATGGCGATGCTGATCAAAGCGAAGGAAAGGCGAACATCAGGTGGCTAACTTTCGGGATCGGTTAGCCAAAGACGCAAAATTTTCTAACGATATCAGGAGGCAAAAATGCACATGGTGGGCCCGGCAGGACTCGAACCTGCAACCAGACCGTTATGAGCGGTGGGAAAAGGGATGCGCCCGTTGATCCTTCTGCATTTTTTGTGATGTTTGGCGACGTTCGTCGCTCCTTGCGAGGTCGTTTCTGGTGCGAAACTGGTGCGGTTAGCCAGCCTTCAATCCATCGCCTCAATGGCCTGGCTCGTGTCTTATTCGAGTTCTAGCACCGCACACCTCTACTGAAGGTTGGTTGGACTTCCACTCGTTCCGCCATATGCAGCTGAAATAATTGATATATTTTCGAAATTGCGAACATGACCCCCGGCATGACCCCCGTTCCGGCGCGCGTTTGAGCTGCCGTTAAGGGAATAGCCAACTGAAAACTCGCCTTAGGCGCCGCCCGACGGCCACCAAGCATGCAGGTGCAGCCCGGCTGACAGATAACTGGGCCTAGCGCCCAAAACCCTCTGCTTAGCCCCCTGCATTGCCTCGCTCCGGCACATCGCATGAACCAATAAATGAAATTCGGGCTGAGGAAATACGAGATGACTCACCCGCGCGATAGAATCGGCAGACATGAACCAACGGAGCTTCATCGCGCATTGCGGTATCGCCGCGCGCGACATGTTGATGTCCTACTTCGAGGTCCTCATCGTGCTGTCCACCGTGCTTCGCATCGAGCGCACGCGGCGGAGCGAAAATAATATGCTCGACCTGAGTCTTACCGGCTTTGACCTGACCGGACATGCGACACTGTCCTTTGGGCGCTACAATAAGTCGGCGTGCGTGGTAGACTTTCTGTCCTGTTGGTGAGGACGGACAGCGTTAAGTCCGAAGGGGGCCGCGATGCAGCAAATTGCTGACTGGCTCGAAAGGCTCGGCATGGCCAAGTACGCGGAGAGGTTTGCCGAGAACGACATTGATATGGCCGTTCTCCCCGACTTGACCGATCAACATCTCAAAGACCTTGGCGTTTCGCTCGGCCACCGGTTGAAAATGCGGCGTGCGATCCGCGATCTCAGGAACGTCTCGGCTGCTGTAACGGCACGTTCTGCACTCGTGGATATCGAGCCTACTCGGCGAGAGGACGCCGAGCGTCGCCAACTGACGGTGATGTTCACCGACCTCGTTGGCTCGACCGCGCTCTCGACCACGCTCGACCCAGAGGATCTGCGTTCGGTAATCGGCGCCTATCATAAGTGCGTCGCGGAGACGGTCGCCCGGTTCGACGGCTTCGTGGCCAGGTACATGGGCGATGGGGTGCTCATCTATTTCGGCTATCCCCACGCCCACGAGGATGATGCCGAGCGTGCCGTCCGGGCGGGACTGGCGATCATCGAGGCGATCGGCAAGCTGGGTATCCAGGAGCCGCTCCGGGTGCGTATCGGGGTCGCGACTGGCTTGGTCGTGGTCGGCGATCTCGTTGGTGTCGGCGAGGCCCAGGAACGCGGGGTGGTGGGCGAGACGCCGAACCTGGCGGCTCGTCTGCAGGGGATCGCCGAGCCGAACTCGGTTGTCATCGCCGAAGGCACTCGAAGGCTCCTCGGCAACCTCTTCGAGCTGCGGGACCTGGGGCCAGGGGAGCTCAAGGGGTTCGCCGGGCCAGTGAAAGCTTTCGGCGTGCTGCAGGCAAGTTCTATCGAGAGCCGCTTTGAGGCGATGCACCCCGGCGGGCTGACTGCACTGGTGGGACGAGAAGAAGAACTTGGACTGCTGTTGAGGTGCTGGTCGCAAGCAAAAAGGGGCAAAGGTCAGGTGGTGCTGCTATCCGGCGAGGCCGGGATAGGCAAATCCAGGCTCTCAACCGCGCTAATGGAGGGGATCGCAGCCGAACCTCACACGCGGTTACGTTACTTCTGCTCGCCGCAACACACCGACAGCGCATTTTATCCAATCATTGGGCAGTTGGAACTTGCCGCCGGATTTGCAGTCGGGGACACACCGCAAACAAAGCTCGAAAAGCTCGGTGCCCTGCTGGCACGGACAAGGACGTCCCCGCAAGACGCGGCGCTTTTGGCTGAGATGCTGTCGCTTCCCAACGACGGACGCTACCCCGCTCTGGAGCTTGCTCCCGGACAGCGGCGTCAGAAAATGCTGGAAGCACTCGGCATTCAATTGGAAACCCTGGCGCGCTCCGGCCCCGTGCTGATGATCGTCGAGGATGCGCACTGGGGCGATCCTACGAGCCTGGAAGGCTTCGGTCGCACGCTAGACCTGATCGCAACGGTTCCCGTTCTCATGGTTGTGACATTCCGCCCGGAATTCGATCCGCCCTGGATCGGGCGGCCGCACGTGACCGCCATGACGATCAATCGGCTGACGAAACGCCAGGTCGGCGCCATGATCGACGGCGTAGTCGGCAACAAGCTGCTGCCGGCGGGCATCAGGCAGGACATCATCGAACGTACCGATGGCATCCCCCTGTTCGTGGAGGAGATGACGAAGGCAGTGCTGGAGGCGGAGGGCCAGAGCGCGGTCGAACGCACGATTGCCGTCGTTCCGTCCCCGGCCTTGGCGGTCCCCGCAAGTTTGCACGCCTCGTTGATGGCGCGGCTCGACCGGCTCGGCCCTGCCAAGGAAGTGGCACAGATTGGCGCGGCGATCGGCCGGGAGTTTTCGCATGCTCTCCTGGCGGCGGTGGTGCGCATGCCAGAGGCGGAACTGGGATCAGCGCTAGACCGTCTCATACAGACTGGTTTGCTTTTCAGGTTGGGCTTGCCGCCGAATGCGACTTACCTATTCAAGCATGCCTTGGTGCGGGACGCGTCCTATGGCACGTTGCTGCGCGAACCCCGCCGCGCGCTTCATGCACGCATTGCCGAAGCAGTTGAAAGCCAATTCGCCGAGACAGCCGAGAGCCAGCCGGAGTTGCTGGCACATCACTGCACTGAGGCCGGGCTAATCGAGAAGGCAGCGGCCTTATGGGGCAAGGCGGGACAGCGGTCGCTAGCGCGTTCAGCGTTAGTAGAGGCGACGGTTCAGCTAATCCGCGCTCTTTCACAGATTGCGACGCTGCCGGGCACACCAGCGCTGCGTGGCGACCAGATCAAACTGCAGGTCGCGCTTGTGAATGCTTTGATGCACACCAAGGGCCACGCAGCCCCTGAGACTATCGCATCTCTCGATCGAGCCCGCGCCTTCATCGAGCAAGCGGAGTCACTCGGAGAGTCCCCTGAAGACCCGTTGCTCCTGTTTTCAGTCCTCTATGGGTTCTGGGTCGCGAACTATATCGGGTTCAACAGCGACGCTCTCCTCGACTTTGCGACAGAGTGTTTGGCGCTTGCCGAGAAGCGGGGAACAATGGTTCCACTCATGCTTGGGCATCGTCTAATGGGTACGTCTTTGATGTGTACGGGGGCCCTTGCGGAAAGTCGAGCACATTACGATCAGGCGATCGCGATCTACGAACCCGCTGAGCATCGTGCGCTGGCGACTCGATTTGGCCAGGACATGAGGGTCGCAGCCCTATCCTATCGCTCCTGGGCTCTGTGGCTTCTTGGCTTCCCCGAGGCTGCAGGCAGAGACGCTGAACAGGCGCTCAAGGAAGCGCGCGAGATCGGTCAAGCGGCCACGTTGATGTATGCCCTGTTCCATACATCCTTTACCCATATCTGCTGCGGAAACTATGCGGCAGCAAGCGCCGAAGCTAATGAACTTGTCCCCCTGGCAGACGAAAGAGGTTCCTTGTTTTGGGGGGCACTCGGAATGCTGGCCCAAGGTTGCGTCTTGGCCCTCACTGGGAAGGTCTCAGACGCCGTCCATGTGATCACCTCGGGTATCATCGCACGTCGCTCAACGGCGGCAACAGCGCTAGAGCCATTCTGCTTATCGTACCTGGCAGGCGCTCATGCTGAACTCGACAACTTCGATGATGCATTGCACTGCATTCGCGAAGCGATGACCAAGGCAGAAACAACCAAGGAAAGTTGGTTTGAGGCCGAAATCAAGCGCATGGCAGGCGAAATCGCGCTATTGTTGCCCGACCCAGACGCAACGAAAGCGGAAGAATATTTCGAACATGCGCTGGCGGTCGCTCGTCAGCAGCAGGCAAAGTCCTGGGAACTGCGTGCGGCTGTGAGCATGGCGCGGTTGTGGTACGATCAGGGCAAACGACAGCAGGCCCACGATCTTCTCGCCCCGGTCTATGGTTGGTTCACCGAGGGTTTCGACACCCGCGACCTGAAGGAGGCGAAGGCCCTGCTGGAGGAGCTCGGGCAGCGAGAGCGCTTATAGCGGCAAAGGAGCAAGTAGAGGTCGGCTCTTGGCCCTCGCGTCTTTCGGGTGCGCGCAACAATTAGGTCGCTTTCGGGGAAAAGCAGACATCGAGCGGCAGGCGCGCTGCTGCTGGGGCATGACCAATTCTCCAAAGAGACTGCGCAAGCCCGGCTGTACGATTTCGTCCATGGGCCACGAGGAATTCGCTTCGGCCCATTTCGACTAAGCTTGAAGCAAGGCCCCCACGCGGACTGTGTGCCCGAAAAGAACTGAAACTCGCTCTCTCGTCGTCGCTGCAGTCGGAACAGGCGCAGCCTTCGGCGGATTCCCCTTGAAGACGAAGCGGCGCCGGGCTTCGTGATATGAGGGATTGGCTCCGAAGAAATTGACCTTCATGCGCTCCAACTCTTCTGCACGATAGTTCGCCAGCGGCTTGATGCTTTCGTCTTCCATACGCCCCTCATGCTTTTTTCGGAGGAGAGCGCGAAATTCCGGGTTTGCGGTGAGGAGCCTGGCGCGGTCTCTTATCTCGGCTTCAAAGCTTCGCGCGTCTTCGCCGAATACCTCGTCGAGGAAACCGATATCGCGCGCTGCCCGCGCTCCGATTGGTTGACAAGCTTGCGTCAGCTTCAGAGCCCGCGCTTGCCCCACTCTCTTTGGCAGCAAGTATGTCCAATATTCCGATCCATAAAGCTCGCCCATACCTCTGTAATGCGGGTTGAGGACGACTCCGAAGGCCGAATAGATGCGATCCGCCGCTAGCGCCAGCATAGCGCCACCAGCACCAGCATTGCCGCGCAATCCGGCGATGACGAGATGGGACATGGTATTGAGAATCTCGAGGACCAGATCGTCGATCGCGTTTATGTTGCGCCAGGATTCCTTGGCCGGGTCATTGCTCGCCTCAATGACGTTGAGATGGATGCCGTTCGACCAGAAATCGGCGCCGCCGAGCAATACGATGACTTTCGTCGGCCGCGAACGCGCGAAGAGAAACGCGTCGCGTAATCTATAGCACTGGGCAGTGCTCATCGCGCCATTGTAGAAGTCAAAGTAGAGGTAGCCCACATCACCCTCTTCTTCATACACGATCTCGCGGAATGTGTGGTGGTCGGTGGGCAGGTTGATCGCAAGTGGAGCTTCGGGCACCCCACGCAACAGCGAGCCCAACACCTGCGTCGCTGGCAACTTAATCCCAGATGGGGAACAAGGAGGCGAATTACATGATCGACGCTCGAAATTCGAATGTACAGCACGGCACTCTGCATTCTGGGGCGCGACTTCACCCTTCGCTTTGAGATGTGAAATCCATACGGCGCCGTCGATCGTGCCGATGCAGATTGCTCCGTCGCGTCGCGCGATAATCTTGCCCGTCGGGCCTTTGAGACGATCTTCAACATGAGCGCCATAAAGAAAGCACGTTTTTCCAAGCAGCGTATCGAGCACCCCGGGGGTGCTGTCCGCGGCGCTTATTTTTGCGAAAATCTCCATAGTCGAATTCCGGCTCCAGTCAATCGCGCGATCACTTTGGCGCATCGTCGGCCGCCAGCAACCGATTACATCTGCGCTACTGTAGTCAAGCGGTTCGGGCCTGAACTGTCGCAACTGGAATTTTTCAACAGCCTCCAGGACTGCCCGCACGGCCGCTTTGGTGACCTGCCGGCGGTACACGCTGCTTTTGGCAATCGAGGAGCCGGAGAGCGCAAAGTTGCGCGAAGCCCAAATCGCGCCTGCGTCCATTTCCGCCGTCGCCTGCAGGACTGTCACTCCCCACATCGTCTGTCCCGTCATGATTGCCCAATCCAGTGAGGACGCGCCGCGGTCGCCTTTCACGCCAGGATGCACGATCAAACAGACGTGTTTAGACCAAATGGCCTCGGGAATCTTTCGTTTCAGCATAGGCGCGATGATGAGGTCCGGCGCGTGTTGCCCGACGGCGTCAAGCATCGCCGATTCGCTGATGGCTAGTGCGACATCGACAATATGTCCGAGCTCAGTCAATTCGATAGATAGTCTCTGGCTGAGACTGTTATGCGCGGTGGTGAGAAAAAGTATTTTCATCAGTCCAGCTTAGGCGTCGAGCCGTCTCCTGTTCGCCAATTAGTGCCGAAAGTGACCCGGCCCTCTTTGGCTACTTCACAACAAATGCTTCGTGTGCAATGTGAGGAAGTTCACAGTCCCGAATGTTCCAGCTTGATCAGCTGTGGGAAAATCGTGCGCAGCCTCGGACGCATCCCGGTCGGGCGCCTCCGAGTGGCGGCCGATCAACGGCCCATGGCCACCGCCCAACGTGAGTCCTGCCCATGGCGCCCGCGCTGCATGAACCTGTCACGGCCGCCAGACCAAGCGGATCAGTCGCCGCAAGGACGTCCGAGGCCACGAGCCCCTCCCGAGATTCGTGCGCTGCGTCGGTCTGGGCTGACGACCACGTTCCTCAAGCCGCTGAGATCGAGCACTAGCCCGTCGCACAGGGCGTGACCGGCCCAATCGTGCCCACCGCCACGAACTGACAGCGAAAGGTCGGCAGAACGAGCGGCTGCGATTGCCAATTGAATGTCCTGCAATGTACGGCAATGAACCACAGTGCGCGGCATGCAGCCGACCGGCTTCGCCCAGATCGCCGTTGCAACCGCGTATCGAGCATCGCCCGGCCCTGGAACGCGGCCGTCAAGCTGTCCGGTGAGTCCTCGCAATGCGCTTTCGATCAGATCATTGGCAGCGGTACTCCGTGCCCGGCTTCATCGCCGGCAGGGTCAAAGAAGAAACTCAAGTTGAATCTTGTTTCCGCCAGTGTGATTCCGTTTCCCAACGGCGTGCACCGCGGTCTGCGAAGCGTTCCATTAGGGCCCTTGCCGTCGCGATCGCCGACCGTGAGCTATTCACGATATCTGCACGTTCAATTGATTGCTCTCAGGCCAATCTAAAGGAAAGCTCATTCCTATCTAAAAGCCTTGGAGGCGTGCCGGTTGCATGATGCGAGCGGAGAAAAGGGGGACCTAACCTCTTCGAGTGATGGGTCACCATGAGCATGCTAAGCAATACTACCGATCTATCCGCGACCCCGTTTATAGTTCGGAGGTCAATAAGACTTCTCACGCGCGGCATTTTTCGGATCGTCAATAACTTTGTCGCTGTCATTATCGCGCAGCGCGAACGCCAAGCAGCCCTGACCATTCTGTGGAGTCTTTCGGACCGAGAGCTGAGGGATATGGGGCTCTCTCGCTCTCAGATCGCCGGTGGTTTGGCCGAGGCCGCAAAGGATCGAGCGCGGCTTCAAAAGCTAGCTAGACGGACATGACTCAGAACCGGCTTTGAGTCGGCGCAGAATGACCCCGGCGCCCTCAGAGGCGGCGGTGGTTTTCAGGCCGCGAGCTTTTGTGCGGATCCTGAACATCGCTGCTTGGCTTTGGCCTTCGCCAACCCGCTGCGCACCCGCTCAACGATCATCGCGCGCTCGAACTCGGCGAACACACCGCACATCTGAAACATCCCCGGCCCGCTAGCGTCGCGGTGTCGATGGCCTGCTGAAACAGAAACAGATCGACGCCTGCCGCATGGATCTCCTGCAGGAAAGTGACCAGACTCTGTAGGCTGCGGCGCACGATCAATTTATCAGTGCACGGCCTAGTCATCTGGAACGAAAGTTCGTCACATTATATGATGGCTCGAATCTCTGCAGAGGAGAGCGCTTGTGGCG
>NZ_JBBIAM010000213.1:0-8387 GCF_054185185.1 Bradyrhizobium sp. UFLA05-153 | reverse complement strand
TGTAGATCTGCAGGTGGTCGGCCATCAGCGTCAGCGTGTCGAACTTCATGCCGAGTTCGTGCTGGGCGGAAGCGACCTCGTGGTGATGCTTTTCGACCTTCACGCCCATCTTGGCCATGGCGCCCAGCATCTCCGAGCGCATGTCCTGTACCGAATCCTGCGGCGGCACCGGGAAGTAGCCGGCCTTGGTGCGGATACGGTGGCCGAGATTGCCGCCCTCATATTCAGTGTCGGAGTTGGTGGGGAACTCCGCGGAGTCGAGCCGGAAACCGGTGCTGTAAGGCTGCGCCGAATAGCGCACGTCGTCGAACACGAAGAATTCGGCCTCGGGGCCGACATAGACGGCGTCGCCGATGCCCATCGACTTCACCATCGCTTCGGCCTTCTTGGCGATGCCGCGAGGATCGCGGTTGTAGGGCTCGCCGGTGGTCGGCTCGAGCACGTCACAGACGATGACCATGGTGGTCTCTGCGAAGAACGGATCGATCGTCGCGGTGACCGGATCGGGCATCAGGCACATGTCGGATTCGTTGATCGCCTTCCAGCCGGCGATCGAGGAACCGTCGAACATCTGGCCCTCGGCGAAGGTGTCCTCTTCGATCATGCCGACGTCGAAGGTCACGTGCTGCCACTTGCCGCGCGGATCGGTGAAACGGAGGTCGACGTATTTGACGTCGTTATCCTTGATCGCTTTCAGGACGTCTTTGGCGGTCTTCATGCATACCCCTTTTGGCTCTGCGGGTCGGTTTCCAGACTACGAGCGACGTTGTTCTCGCTTCTTGAGGCGCGCGAGTGCACAAACGACATCAGGCCGCCGAGGCGGCCTTATTTCTTAGGTAGATTGTCGCAAAATTCGGGATAGCACCCGGCTCAGATAGCGTCCAGCCCGGATTCGCCGGTTCGGATGCGGATCGCTTCTTCGATATTGGAGACGAAGATCTTGCCGTCGCCGATGCGCCCGGTCTGTGCCGCTCGGCGGATCGCGTCGATCGCGCGCTCGACCAGGTCGTCGCCGATCACGATTTCGATTTTGACCTTGGGCAGGAAGTCCACGATGTATTCTGCGCCGCGGTAAAGTTCGGCATGGCCCTTCTGGCGTCCGAAGCCCTTGGCCTCGGTGACGGTAATGCCCTGCAGTCCGACTTCCTGGAGCGCCTCTTTCACCTCGTCGAGCTTGAACGGCTTGATGATGGCTTCGATTTTCTTCACTGCGCGCCTCCCGGCCTTTCGATCAAATAGCAACGTCTTCGTCAGGATGCGCTTTGTCTTCGCGCGGAGTTGTCCTCGCTGTCCCAAGCTGCCTGACCAGCCCGGGCGGCGGCCGGTCACACCCTGATGAATGCCAGTGAGCACGACGAACCGAAGCGGCTTCCTCGAAAGCAGGGTCTATGCCAAGTTGCAAATGCCCTGATTTTTGGAGCGTTATCAGCCTTTTAACGAGCATCTCGGATAGGTGGGACCAACCAGCCCAAAATAGCGAAGACTACGAAATAGGCAAACGGTTCAATCTATGTGCAGATTGCGGTTTTTGACCTGAGATCGGCACGGAAACTGCCTGTTGAAAAGGCGTTTGTACCAGGGAAGTGGCATGGAAGTACTGACCAACGCTGAAATGCAGCGGGCCGACCAGCTCACCATCGCGGCCGGCACGCCCGGTTTCAAGCTGATGCTGAGCGCCGGGCAGGCGGTCGCCGAAGCCGCGGCCGCGCTGGCGGAGGAGGGGCCGATCCTGATGGTCGCCGGTCCCGGCAACAATGGCGGCGACGGCTTTGTCGCCGCAGCCGAGCTCGCAGCCCAGGGGCGCGAGGTCTCCGTCATCCTGATGTGCGAGCGCGACCAGCTCCAGGGCGATGCGGCCTCCGCCGCGCGCGGCTGGAAGCATCCGCTCTTGCCGTTCAATCCGCAGGCGATCGGCAAGCCCGCGCTGATCATCGATGCGCTGTTCGGCGCCGGCCTCAGCCGTCCGCTCGAAGGCGAGGCGCGCGAGATGATCGAGGCGATCAACGCCAATGGCGCGCCGGTGCTGGCCGTCGATCTGCCGAGCGGCATCAACGGCACCAGCGCAAGCGTGATGGGCGTTGCGGTGAACGCCACGGAGACCGTCACCTTCTTCCGCAAGAAGCCCGCGCATCTTCTGTTGCCCGGCCGGATCCATTGCGGCCGCGTGCGCGTCGCCGACATCGGCATCGGCGGCGAGGTGCTCGAAGAGATCAAGCCGCAGCTTTTCGAGAACGATCCGGACTTTTGGGGGGCGACTTTTCCGGTGCCGCGGATCGACGGCCACAAATACGCGCGCGGCCACGTGCTCGCGGTATCCGGTGATGCCGCGGCAACCGGCGCCGCACGTCTCGCCGCGCGCGGCGCACTGCGTGCCGGCGCAGGGCTCGTAACCCTGGCTAGCCCGCGCGATGCGCTCGCGATCAATGCGGGCGCGCTGACGGCGGTGATGGTCCGCCCGGTCGACACCGCGATCGAATTCGGCGAGCTCCTCTCCGACAAGCGCTACAATACCTGCATTATTGGTCCGGGCACCGGCACTGGGACGCGCACCTGCGACTTCGTCCATACCGCGCTCACGGAGCAACGGCATCTCGTGCTCGATGCGGATGCGCTGACGAGCTTTGCCGCCAATCCCGAACGGCTCTTTGAATCGATCAAGTCGTCGCACGACAGCGAGGTCGTGCTGACGCCGCATGAGGGCGAGTTTCCGCGCCTGTTCTCCGACCTCAGCAACAAGCATCCCGGCCGCTCAAAGCTCGAGCGCGTCCGTGCCGCCGCCGAGCGCTGCGGCGCAGTCGTGCTTCTGAAGGGACCGGACACCACCATTGCCGCGCCCGATGGCCGCGCCACTATCGCCGGCAACGCGCCGCCCTGGCTCGCGACGGCCGGTGCCGGCGACGTGCTCTCAGGCATCATCGCGGGCCTCCTGGCGCAGGGCGTGCCGGCCTTCGAGGCCGCGAGCATCGGTGTCTGGATGCATGGTGAGGCGGCGAGCGAAGCGGGCCCGGGACTGATCGCGGAGGACCTGACCGAGACGCTGCCGGCCGTGCACCGGCGGATCTATGATGCTTTGGAAGTGAAGTACTAGTGCTCAGACAGCTCGCGCTCGCTGATATGGACGCAGCTGCGCGGGTTCATCGCGTCGCCTTTGACCATGCGATGCCGTGGCTGGTCGGGCTGCACACGCCCGACGAGGACCGCTGGTTTTATCGCGAGCGGGTTTTCGCGACGTGCCGCCTGTGGGGGCGCTTCGACGACCTCGCGTTGAGCGGAATCATCGCTTTCCGCGACGGCTGGATCGAACAACTCTACGTGCTGCCCGACGCGCAAGGTCACGGCGTCGGCAGCGAGTTGCTTGATGTCGCCAAGAGCGCCTTCGAACAGTTGCAGCTCTGGACGTTCCAGCGCAATGGCCGGGCTCGACGCTTCTATGAGTTCCGCGGGTTCGAGCTGGTCGAGGAGACCGACGGGACAAGGAATGAGGAGAAAGAGCCGGACGCTCGCTACGTCTGGAGGCGCCGGTAGGGCATTCACTCCACCGCGAACCAGCGCACGAGCCGTGGCGCGGCCCAATCGGTCGCGACGGACTCGATCAGCCAGCGCCCAGGGTAGGTCGCCGCGAACGCGATGCGCTGGGTTTGGCCCGGCTCGATTGCGAGCGTGTCGAGCCAGTACGGTTTCCAGCCGTCGTCGAGCCTGTCGAGCAGGCGGAAATGATGGCCATGCAGGTGGAAGGCGGTGTTGACGGGGGCAGAGTTCTTCAAGGCCAGCACGACAGTGCGACCGGTCTTGGCCCGAAAGGCGGGGGTGGAGGAGGCGGAGAAGCTTGCAGGGCGGGTCCAGCCGGCGTCAGGGGCGCCGAGCGCGACATCGAACCGCAAGGCGCCCTTCAGATCGAGCTGGACGGGAAGGTCATTCGAGGGGAGCGGTGGTGGCGGCAGCAGCGGCGCGCGCCGATCGAACCAGCCGGTGATCGCGAGGGTCCCGACCTGGCGCGCCTCCTTGCCGTCATGCAGCAGGAATGAGGCCGATGTGGCCGTATCCACAAATGCGTCGGCCCGTGCGCCGGGGGCGAGCACCAGCGCACCGTTGCGCGCCGGGAAGGGCTCGGCAGGCTGTCCGTCCATGGCCATCACGCGGACGTCGTGGTTTTCCAGTTTGATCGCCAGGACAGTACGTTGGGAGCCGTTGATAAAGCGCAGCCGCAGCCGCTGATTGCCAGAGGCTGAGAGCTCGAATGAAGTCCGCCCGTTGATGGTATAGAGCGGTGTCGTCTCTCTGGGGTCGGTGCCCGGGGCGATTGCGGTCCCATCCGGCCGCAGGCGCCATTCCTCGATCAACAGCACTTCATCACGATCCACGGCGACCTGGTCGGCTTCCTCGACGATGATCGGGAGCGGCCGGACGGGCCGCTTCAGGCCCTCCTCGATCAGGCTGAGGTCGGCCAGCAGGGCCCCGGCGTGAGGCATTGAAATAATTGATGTTTCCGTCACGCCTGGGCCCACAGGAGCGCGGCCCAGCAACGGCTCGGCGGCCGCCGCGCTGTCGAGGCCGTGCCAGACGGGGGCAACCGGGACAGGTAGATCGTTCCGCAAAGTCACTTCGCAGCGTTCGCCGCGCTTGAGACGGACGTCACGGGCAGTACTTGGCGCCACCAGCTCCCAGATCGGTGTAGCCGACTGTCCCGGCCTTAGAGCCAGGGTCGCAGGCCGCGCCTGGAGTGGGAGGCGCGTGGCTGCCGGCGGCATCGCGCCGCCCCCGGCCAGACCCGCCGCCGAGGCGGCCAGGCCGGCCAAAACCTCGCGTCGGGTGGGGGCAAAAAATCGTTTCGTCATGAGGGCGATGCGGACCACGCCGCGCTGGATAAGTCCAGCCGTCGCGCCTATCTGAAGGGGGCGTCCACACGGCCATTTTTTTGCTGCGAACAGGCGGGCACATGCTATAAGCCCGGCCGCCCGCGGCATCGCGGCCGGTCTTGATGCAAATTCACGCGGGCGTGGCGGAACTGGTAGACGCGCTGGATTTAGGTTCCAGTGACGAAAGTTGTGGGGGTTCGAGTCCCTCCGCCCGCACCAAGCGCTTTCAGCGTTTGCACGGATTACTGCAGGACCTCGTTCCTCATGGACGTTTTGTCCCGAGGAGGTAGGTCCGATGAACCACCGGCGCAAAGGCGTTTTGCCCGCGCGCCGGATCGATTGATGACAAATGTCGCGGCGGCAAGCGCCGTGACGAAGCGAGAAGAAGATTGGACGCCATGCAGGTCACAGAGACCCTCTCGGAAGGATTGAAGCACGAGTTCAAGATCAGCGTTGCCGCGTCTGATCTCGATGCCAAGGCCGACGCCAAGCTCGTCGACCTCAAGGACAAGGTGCGCCTCAACGGCTTCCGTCCCGGCAAGGTGCCGGTGGCTCACCTGAAGAAGGTCTATGGCCGTTCGGTGATGGCCGAGACCATCGACCAGACCATTCGCGACACCAACACGCAGATCTTCCAGGAGCGCGGCTTCCGCCTTGCGACCGAGCCGAAGATCACCATGCCGACCGAGCAGAAAGAGGTCGAGGAATTGCTCTCCGGCAAGTCCGACCTGACCTACACGGTCGCGATCGAAGTGGTGCCGCCGATCCAGCTTGCCGACTTCAAGAGCTTCCAGGTCGAGAAGCCGGTCGCCGACGTCACCGACGTCGAGGTCGACGAGGCCATCAAGCGCATCGCCGACAACAACCGCGGCTACAGCGACAAGGGTGAGGGCGCCAAGGCGGCCTCCGGCGATCGCGTCACCGTCAGCTTCAAGGGCACCATCAACGGCGAAGCGTTCGAGGGCGGCACCGGCGAGGGCATTCAGGTCCAGATCGGCTCCAACACTTTCATCCCCGGCTTCGAGGATCAGCTCATCGGCATCGGCGCGGGCGAGACCCGCACGGTGAAGGCGTCGTTCCCGAAGAACTACATGAGCGAGAAGCTCGCGGGAAAAGACGCCGAGTTCGAGACCACCGCAACGCTGGTCGAGGCGCCGCAGGATACCAAGATCGACGACGAGTTTGCCAAGTCGCTCGGCCTTGAATCGCTGGACAAGCTGAAGGAAGCCGCGCGCGAGCGGCTGGTGGCCGAGTTCGCCACCACGACGCGTCAGCGCGTCAAGCGTGCGCTGCTCGATCGTCTCGACGAGGCGCATCGCTTCGATGCGCCTCCCTCGCTGATCGACGAGGAGTTCAATCTGATGTGGAACTCGGTCAAGGCCGAGATGGACTCTGCCGGCAAGACCTTTGCCGACGAGGACACCACCGAGGAGAAGGCGAGGGACGAGTATCGCAAGATCGCCGATCGCCGCGTGCGCCTCGGCCTCGTGCTGTCGGAGATCGGCGAGAAGAACAAGATCACCGTGACCGATGACGAGGTGGGTCGCGCAGTGATCGAGCGCGCGCGCCAGGTGCCGGGCCGTGAGAAGGAAGTCTGGGACTATTACCGCAACAATGCCAACGCGCTGGCCCAGCTTCGTGCACCGATCTATGAGGACAAGGTGGTCGACTTCATCCTCGAGCTCGCCAACGTGACCGAGAAGAAGGTCTCGCGCGAGGAGCTCTACAAGGATGACGAGGCGGACAAGACCGCCGCTTAGGGCTTCGCAAGAAAGCCGTCTGTTAAGGATGATCGGCGGAAGCGGGCGCGCTAGCCAAGTGGCCGGGTGGGCCTGTTTCCGCGAATCAGCTTCAACAGGTTTGTCGGATTAAGCCTTAATTCGCTCCGGGCTTGTGTGGAGCGAATTGGGCTATATCTGTCGCTACCTACCCAAGTCCTGCATCACGGGACGTCCATCCGAGCTCGGCAATTCCAGCCAAGACTGCCTTGCCGCAAGGATGTCCGCCTCCAAAGAACCTAGGTGACTCATGCGCGATCCGGTTGAAACCTACATGAACCTCGTGCCCATGGTGGTCGAGCAGACCAACCGTGGCGAGCGCGCCTACGACATCTTCTCGCGCCTGTTGAAAGAGCGCATCATCTTCGTGACCGGACCGGTCGAGGACGGCATGTCGACGCTGATCGTCGCGCAGCTTCTGTTCCTCGAAGCCGAGAATCCGAAGAAGGAAATCTCGATGTACATCAACTCGCCGGGTGGTGTGGTGACGTCGGGCCTTGCGATCTACGACACCATGCAGTTCATCCGCCCGCCGGTCTCCACGCTCTGCACGGGGCAAGCGGCCTCGATGGGCTCGCTGCTGCTCGCCGCCGGCGAGAAGGACATGCGCTTCTCGCTGCCGAACGCGCGCATCATGGTGCACCAGCCCTCCGGTGGCTTCCAGGGCCAGGCTACCGACATCATGTTGCACGCGCAGGAAATCCTGAACCTGAAGAAGCGGCTCAACGAGATCTACGTGAAGCACACCGGTCAGACCTACAAGTCGATCGAGGATGCGCTGGAACGCGACAAGTTCCTCACGGCAAACGACGCCAAGGAATTTGGCCTTGTCGACAAGGTGATCGACAAGCGCGCCGAGGATCCGGCGCCGCCGAAAGCCCCGTAGCACTACCGATATGGTAACGGCGATCCCGGGGATTACTTGGGATCGTCAGGGCGGCCTTCACGTTAACGGCGCGTTCGCGCGGCGCAAAAAACAGGTTTGCGCCCTGCGACAGGCGAAAAGTTCCGCTTTCGTGCTGGTTCTTTCGTGGTAATCCGGCAACGCCCGCGTGATTTCGGTCAGTTCTCCCGTGCCAAGACGTGAAATCACGGTATTGTAACGGGCAGCCGGCGACCCCCGATTAGCGAATTCTTGATAGTCGGGTGACAGCATGGTTGGCTACGACTGATGGGCTAAGATCGCGGGAGAATCGAGTGACCGTGATTCGCACGGGATGTAACGCGTAGGGTCTTTTTTGGTACGGAATTTGCTCTATTTGAACTCTATGCCGGCTGTCGTGCCGGAATGGAGCGATCGAGCGGACGGGATCGAACCGCGGACGGAGACATGAATGAGTAAGGTCGGCACGAGCGACTCCAAGAACACGCTGTATTGCTCGTTCTGCGGCAAGAGCCAGCACGAAGTCCGCAAACTGATCGCGGGTCCCACGGTCTTCATCTGCGACGAGTGCGTCGAGCTCTGCATGGACATCATCCGTGAGGAGAACAAGTCCTCGCTGGTGAAGTCGCGCGACGGTATTCCGACGCCGAAGGAAATCTGCAAGGTGCTGGACGACTACGTGATCGGCCAGAGCCATGCGAAGAAGGTCCTGTCGGTCGCGGTGCACAATCACTACAAGCGCCTCAACCACCAGACCAAGCACAACGACGTCGAGCTCGCGAAGTCGAACATCCTGCTGATCGGTCCGACCGGCTCGGGCAAGACGCTGCTCGCGCAGACGCTCGCCCGCATTCTGGACGTGCCCTTCAC
>NZ_JBBIAM010000212.1:0-8556 GCF_054185185.1 Bradyrhizobium sp. UFLA05-153 | reverse complement strand
CCGCGACATCGACCAGCTACTGCCCTGGGCCTACCGCGCTCAAGCCCTCAAAGCCGTGGCCTGAGAACGACGCTTACGGTGTAATGAGATTAGGTTAGGATGAATTGTCATCGCGCTTCAGAATGACCTTTTCGGAAAACCGCTTCGCACTTTTCCAGATCATGCTTGAGCGCGCGTGTTCGGATGCACGTCACTGATATCCTCGACCGCCACCTGGCCAAGGGCCCCGTCCCAAGGCGCGGCTTCCAGCGCCAATTGAAACATCGATAAGATCAGGCGACTCCGCCCCCAATTTAAGGCTGATTGTTCGGCGGCCTCTCAATGAACCGCCGGCTGCCATTGAGAAGCTCGAGGTTGTTGGCGATCACCGGGTTACCCGGATCGAGCGAATAGGCCCTGTCGAACTTTCGCCGCGCCGCGGTCAGATTGCCCCGCAGCATGTACGAATATCCCTGATCGTTCAGGACTTGAACGGTTTCACCGCCCAGCCGAATCGCTTGTGCATAGGCCTGATCTGCGAGATCAAAGCGGCGCAGCCGATCGTAGCTCGCCGCGAGCCCGATCCAGGCGGTGACGTCCTTCGGGGCCTTTTCGACTGCCTCCTTGAAATAGCGCTGGGACAGTCCGAAATTGCCGCGATTGTAGTGCTCCAACCCCATCCGAACATGTTCATCTGAAGGATAGTATTTGACGTCGGTCGGCTCCTGCACGGGGTCTGGACCGGCTGGAGCGCCGGGCGCAACGACAGCGGCGTCGCGCACCGTGTATTCTTGCACCGTATCGCAAGCCGCCAATGCTGTGGTCAGTAAGGCGCCAGACAGCCAGAAAAGAATGCGCCGCATAGCCACTAATCCCCGCCCCGCCTATTACCGCTCGAAATATCATTCCCACGCTAACACGGGTGCGGTTAGAGACGTGTTACCGGCAAGCCACATGTACGCGCCGAAATAAAAAAAGCTCTTTCAACTCCCTGCCCGGGAAGACCCCAGCGTCCACCGCGGCTAACGTCGCGATAAGACTTGCTACTACCAGTAGCAGCGTAATTTCATTAAGGTCGCGCGCCTACTGCGGCTGCGCCAGTTCCCAAGCTGACGCTACCACCTGCGTCGACGTTTGCTGCCGTTGCGCCCGCAATTCCCATTGGAAGGTGCCCCGACCCTGGAGCATCCCCTCCGAACGCCGGTAACGGATCACGCGGTTGGTTACCGGCACGATAACGCGTAATAGCACCATTGGTCTTCGCGGCCTGAGAAACGATCCGGCGATCGCCGACGTAGCTCGGCCAGGGATGGATCGTGTGGGTCACGGCGTTGACCTGCTTCGCGTCGCCGGCACTTAAGGTGATGGTATCCGAACGCTGAAAATAACGGTCCATTTCGTCATTGCCGGCCACGCCGTTACAGGCCCCGAGCGTAAAGAATGCGAGTAACGCCGTGCATGTCATATCGGTCGTCCTTCAGTTGAGGGTCTTGACAACGGGCTGGTCGGTCGCAACCGCCGGCGCCGACAGGCGCACATCGGGCGCGATGATGTGTCCGTAAGGTCCTTTGAGGTCACCGCCGGAGCTGACGTAGTCGTTGTAGCGCTTTTTCACTTCCATCTGGCCGTTGAGGAAGAAGTCGACATCGTTTGCAGGCAGGCGGGAGTCCAGCGGCGACGCCAATTGCTGTCCGGGTGCCGCCGGCGCGACCAGACGCGGCGTCACGATGACCACCAGATCCGTCTCTTTCTGCTGATACGATGCGCTTCGGAACAGCGCACCGAGGACGGGCACCGAACCGATCCAGGGCAATTGCTGGACATCCTGTGCGTTGCGGGTCTGGAGCAGGCCGGCGATCGCGAAGCTCTGGCCGTCGCGCAATTCAACCGTGGTCCGAGCGTTGCGGCTGGTCAATGCCGGGACCACCGTTCCAGCGATCGTTACAGCATTGGTGAAATCGAGCTCACTGACCGACGGCTCAACCCGAAGGTTGATCGCGCCGCGCGACAGAACGGTCGGTACGAAACCCAACTCGACGCCGAACTTCTTGAATTCGATGGTAGTGGTGGGAAAGCCGTTCGTAGTGTTAGAAGCTACCGGCACCGGAAATTCACCACCGGCTAGGAAGCGCGCTGAATCGCCCGACAACGCCATCAGGTTGGGCTCGGCCAGGCTGCGTACAAGCCCTTTCGTCTCCAGTGCCTGCAGCAACAGATCGACCGAAGTGCCATTACTCGTTCTGAGCACATTCGTTAACAGGTTGCCGAACGGCGTTGCGTTACCTACTAGCCCCGACGCGAGCCCTGACGCGGTGCCCAGAAGAGGAACACCTTGAGGGGTCCTCGCTGCCAGCGGTGCGCCAGCAGTTCCACTATTCCCAACCTGCGTTAAGTTGCCGTTGCCGGCATAGAGGTTCACGCCCAGTTCGCGGCCAGCGGACCTCGCGACCTCGAGGAAGCGCACCTCCAGCATGACTTGCTGCGGCGCGGCCACGTTCATGGCGTTAACGACGACGGCGCCCTTCGGGACGGTGCCGGTGGCAACCGCCATGGCTCGCTCGGCGGCGACCGCATCCGCGGCCGTTCCGCTCAATATCACCTGGCCCTCCGAAGCGGAAACGCGAATGCCCCGCGTGCCGGTACTGGACTGAATGCTCTGCTGCAGATTGCCGGTGTCGATCGTCACCTCGACATCGAGGATGCCGATCTGCTTCATCGAGTTATCAAACAGGATGACGTTGGTGGTACCGGTCTGCTTGCCCTGGACGTAGATCACGTGATCGCTCAGCGACCTCACCTCGGCGATGTCGGGCGAACCCGACACAATCGTCGAAAACGCTGTTTCGACCCTAAAGGTGCGTGACTTGTTGACGATCACCTTGACGCGCTGGACGTCGCCCAACTCGCTGACGAAGACGCCACCGGACGAGCTCTGCCGGTCTGCCGCCCCCGCGCCATTCGCCGCGCCAAATGCGGCAAGCGCAGCGCCAAGGACGATCACGCTCAAGGCGGGAAACCGCCCATCTTCATTGCTGGCAATGCGTCGACCGCCCATTCCAACCCCCTTCGCCGCAATCCAGAGCCTGTCCCCGCAAATGGACGCCTTGCGCTAAAAACTTGCCTCCGCGCACGTCATAGAGCCTACAATCGGTTCCGTGATAAATCGTTACCGTCGTATTTCCATTTCCTGACGGGCAGGCACAAATCAATTCCGGTCGGCGGAGGACACTCGTCTGTCGCCTACTCCGGCAAGATCATCATCCGGGGTTATGGCTCGTTTGCAAGAAGCGAACTGCACCAGGCAGTCCCAACGCGAGAGAAAATTGCGCAATGTTGCCAACGAGCACCACTGCCGGCGCGGAGATGACCTGCAGCTTGGCGATAGCGCACCGGTGGCACCCGAGCAACCAGCGCGTATACCTAACCGATAACCTCTCCTGCCCGGTACGCATTCGGCCAGCACCCCGACAGGCGCGCTGGTTTGTCGCGGCGCCTGGCCGCAGCGGCTTTGGACTGTGGGTCGTTTTACAGCTTCAGCGAAGCAGGTCGGCGACTTTGTTGGCGGAAGGCACACGGTTGCGCGGATCGGCCTTCGTGTGCCGGCGTACCAACATAGCAGCCCGCTTCATTGCCGAGACCGGCTTGGTTGCTGCCATTACCCTTACAGTTCCGCGCGGGCCGATATAAGCGCGCGGAGCATTGAGACCTTTTCCAAAAGCGGCAACCACAGGTCGTAACGCGCCCGCCACAGTACAGCGGTCGTTTCGGGAATTCTTCTACGAAGCCGAAGCGCCCCCAGATCGCTCAGTAGCTCAGCTGAGTATTCTGGGCGACCTGGGTTATGGTTCCTTGCCATACAGGCAGCATAAAGCCGAAATTGTAGCTCGCGCTCGCAGTAACCGCCATCACCCCGGTGGTGGCATCGGCCGTGGACCGAGAAGCAGCCGGCGTCGTTGCAAAGCCGCTCGTTGCGAGGAAGGGCACGGTCGCCTGCGCAGTGGCGACACTATTTGGCCCGGTCGATGGCAGTGCACATTGTGTGAGTTGCGACTGCCCGGCGCAGTAGATTAGGGTTTGTCGCACCAGTTCGCTCGCTAGCGTGCGGACCGAGTTTTGCGTAACATAGAACCTCGCCACATCAGATATCGCGAGCAACATCAAAAAAAATGCCATGAAGATGATGACGAGTTCAAGGGCGACAGCCCCCGAGGTGTCAAGCGTTCTGGTTCTACTTGACGCGGACTTCATAGCTTACTCTGTTGCTGAATGATTGCGACCACCAAGGGGTTATTATGGAAGAAGCAGGCATACTGGCCGAGATTTGAATCAAGAACGGAGTATTGCATGTGGTTCCCGTCGCGATCGCGCTGCACGAGGTCGCTGTCCCCGCGCAGGAGCAAGCTACCGTCGGCGTTCCACTCAAGCTCAATCCCGAGGGAAGAGCGTTCGTTACGGTATTTTGAATGCCATTCGAATCGGTGGGGAAGAAACGGGCATATTCTCCGCCTGCTCTAACGGCTGATTGTATGGCGGTCTGGCGTTGCGTTACGTCGCCAACTTCCACGACAGCGAACAGCAGTGGGACCAGCACAAAGACGGCGACGATTATGAACTCCAACGCCGCGGCCCCACGCTGATCCCGGAGGAAATTGTGGCACATAGCTTATTCCTACTGCACGAGGGCTACAGCCTTGACTTGAGCGGTCGTGGTGCCGGTCGCGCCACACCCCGTCACGTTTTCCGTTGCACTGCCGGTGAAGGTTAGCGACCAGCCGACGATCGACATGCAGGTCGTCGAAGAAGAGAATGTGTTGCCGGTTACACAGACGCTCGCGTTGGGGAAGTACATGCCGCCATTCAGCGTAATGGTCGAGCTGCCCTGAATTGAGACCGGCGCACTGCCGCAGGCATTGGTGTGCTGCGAATTTCGGTAATCCATATAGAACAGAAGGCCATTATAATTCGTGTCGGCGTAGCTGGCAGTAGGTGCAGCGCTCATGTTCACGGTGGCATTACCGCTGATGCTCAAACCGGCTGAGTTGCCACCATAATTCGGCGACGGACCTGTAAAAATGAATGTGCAACCCGTGCAGGTAAGCGATCCACCCAGGACATTGATATTCGAACTAAAAAAGAAATAGGTTCCAGGAGTAAGGGTCAAAGGCGGATCGCCATTTTGTACCCTCAGGTTTGTCCCGACGCAGAACACGCCGGAGGAGATGACATATGGCGAAGTTGCGGTTGTCCCATTGCAGTTCGCGTTGGTGACCGCCGCGGGAATCGCGGACGAGTCCGTCTGTAGAGCTGCATATGGATCGGTCGTGGGGGGCTGGTACATCAGATTGCCTCCCGCAGTGCATGGGGTAGCGGAGCCGGATTGCGTACAGCCGCCTGCTCCGACCAAAATGAGGTTGGTCTGTGTTTTGTTGGCGCCGGCGCCGTTGAATGTGATGGAGTCTCCGCCGGTCCTGTTCGAGGCCAGAGAGCAGTTTGTTCCGGTGACTGACCCGTTGCCACTAAACGCAAGCCCCCCGCCCAAGGCCAAAGCACATGCGGGTCCGGTCACTAACAGCGCGGCAGTCGCCAGTTCGCGGACGTTCTGCGAGCCCGATCCTACGATAAAGGCACTGAAGCTCCGCGGTTCTGCCCGAACCATTTGCGCCTGGACTGCGTTGCACGATGGCGTACAGGATCCGCTCGTGTCGGCACTGAAGCTCCCGCCGCCCCAGTTGCCCGGTTGGATGGTGACGGTTGTGTTCGATCCTGACGTATATCCGTTATCTGTCGCAACGCTGATGCCTGCTGTCTGGGCGTTGGAAAAGCCTGTTGCGCCGGAGATGGTTGTGGTCGTGTAGTTGAGTCCTCCCAAAACACCTGCAATGGCCGCAGCATCGGCAGCATTCTGTCCGTGCCGCCGCTCAAGGTACCAGGCGCTGACCTCCATTCCGAAGCCGGCCATCCCCAAGAACAAGGCAGAAGATGCAGCGAACATCAAGGTGCTCACACCGCGTCTGTCCCGCAAGCAATCCAAGGCGGGAACGAACCTGATCGCCGTCGAGAGGTGCATCATCCAATCGTAAGACCAGCTTTTGAACAGGGTAACCGTGCCCATGGCTTACTTCCCTGCGTTGGTGAACGTCGCTATGAGGCGCAGATACGGACTTCCGCCCAAGATGACGAACATGGCTGGAAGCATGAACAATACCATCGGAGCCGTCAGCTTGGCGCCCAGCTTGTGTGCTCTTTCTTCCAGCTTGGTGATACGTTCTCGCCGCAGGTCGACCGCGACACTGCGCAGAGCCTGGCTCAACGGCGTTCCGTATTGCAGGCTCTGACTGACAATGGTGCCGAATCGGCGAAGTCCCTCTGACGTAGATCCGAATTTCTCGAACGCCTCGCTGCGGTTTGGCAAGACCCTGAGGTTGTCAAGAAGATCGTATAGCACCCCGGCCGTCGCAGGATTCGTCTCGTTCATTTCTTCCGCAACGCGTTGCACCGCACTCTCCAGCCCCATTCCTGCTTCGGTGCATACAACCAGCAAATCGATAGCGTCCGGCGTGCCGAGCCGAATGGCCGCATCAAAGCGCCGTTTCAGCAGCAACAGGATCAATCGCGGCCCCATGATTCCGATCACCCCGCCAACGAGGGTGAAGATCAACACATCGGTCAGTGGCTTCCCCAAAAGCTGCGCAACAACAAGCGCACCGATCGGAAACAAGCACATGCTGACAGTTTTGACACCGATCCAAATTGGCAAGACTCGAAAATGATTGAAGCCGGATGATTGAAGGATCGTTCGCAGTTGTTCCAGATTTTCCGGAGCGTAGAAGCGCTGATACCTCGCGCCGAGCGATGAAAACAAACCGGTCATGTTCTGGATGGGGGCTGACTTGCCAGAAACACCGATCACAGCGTTCGACACCCTCGTGTTCAATGCACGAAGATGAATTTCGCGGATGATCAACACCGCGGCCGCAGCCGCAACTGCTATGGCGGAGGCCGCCAGACCGAGAACAACACTCATAGTGCCGTATCCCTTCTGATCATCCAACGTATCACAAAGTGCCCGGCAAGCACCGAGCATACCGCATACGCCAGCAGTTTGTTTCCGGTCGGATCCGTGAACAGCAGAGAAATCGATTCCGGACTGATCCAGTAGAATATCCCACCTACAATGACGGGCATGCATGAAAGGGCTCGTGAAGAAAAGATCACCTCGGCTGCCAGCGCCTTGGCGCGAGCAGCCAGCGCAACGCGCTGACTCACGGTGTCTCCCAGAGTCTGCAAGGTTTCAGCCAAACTGCCACCAGACTTCATCTGGACTGCCAGTGTCACCGCAAACATCGCATACTCTGCCACTTGCGTTCGCCGATAGACAGCCTCTACGGCTTCCTCGGGAGGCCTCCCCAGACTCAATTCGCTGCATACGATCGCAAACTGTCCAGCCGTTGGTTGCGGCATCTCGCGGGAGATGGTGCGAAATGCTTCGTTCACAGGCAGCCCGGATCTAACAGTACTTGCCACTATCTGGATCGCATCAGGTAGCTGTCGAAAAAGTTGATCGGCGACGCGACGTTGCTGCCACCCAAACAGACCGCGTACTACCATGATGGCCACAATTGCCGCCGCCAGATATGCGTAGAGGGTGGTGAAATCCAGCAGGCTAGTAACATAAAGGACTGCCGCTGCTGCGATGACGCCGGCAAGGAGCGGATACGCAGGGTGCCAAAGGTAATTTGTCTCTGCGTTATAATTGACCAAGCGGTGGAACAACCGCTGTCGGGATCCGGCCTGTAGCCGACGGATGGAGGGCCGGCTCGCCGAATGTGAGGTTGGTAAAGCCATCGCTACCTGACGAACGATGCGGCTCTCTCGACCGTCGAGCCACAACGACACGACCGCTGCGCAGATCAGGAGCGCCAGGACAATGATGATCAAAACTGGCAGCATTATAGTTGCCTCATAGCCTCAGCCCAAGCTCGATCAAGCCCATAATAGGCAAGACGGCTCTTGAATTTTGGGATTGAATGGGTGGACCGGTAGGCGCCCAAGATCCGCCCGTGAACATCGTCCTCTTGGTACTCAAACGCCGCGATGTCATTGGTGGTGATCACGTCGGTTTCCAGGCCGGTCACCTCGCTGATCTGGACAATGCGGCGCTGTCCATCTCGCATGCGTTCCACTTGCACGATGACATCCAACGCCGCAACGATCTGGGCTCGAATCGCCCGCAGCGGCAGATTTGGCTGTCCCATCTGCACCATGTTTTCAATACGGGTCAGTGCGTCGCGGGCGCTGTTAGCATGCACCGTGGAGATCGAACCATCATGGCCGGTGTTCATCGCTTGCAGCATGTCAAATGCTTCAGCGCCGCGCACTTCGCCTACGACGATCCGGTCAGGACGCATCCGCAGGGCATTCCACACCAGATCGCGTTGTGTCACCTGCCCCGTGCCCTCGAGGCTAGGAGGCCGGGTCTCCAGGCTGATCACATGCGGCTGTTGCAGCTGCAACTCTGCGGCATCCTCGATGGTGACAATGCGCTCGCTGTGATCAATGTGTTGGCTCAGGGCGTTC
>NZ_JBBIAM010000211.1:0-8576 GCF_054185185.1 Bradyrhizobium sp. UFLA05-153 | reverse complement strand
CCTACAGCGCCCAGGACAAGACCTTCGACTTCCTGGCGGCCGGCCAGACCCTGACGGCGACCTACGCCGTCAGCGTCGATGACGGTCACGGCGGCACCAACAGCCAGAACGTGGTGGTGACTATCACCGGGACCGATGATGCTCCCGAAAATACGGTCCCAAGTAGCCAGTCAGTCGGCAAAAATGGCTCCTTGGTATTCAATGCGGCGCACAATAACCAGATCAGCATTTCTGATGTAGACAACACCAGCCACACAGTTACCCTTTCCGGAACGTTCTCTGGAGGATCGTTTACAATCACTCTAGGCAGTACAACTGGTTTGGCTTCTGTAACGGGCAACGGCACATCGACGGTGACTTTAAGTGGCACCGATTCAGCTATTAACAATGCGCTTTCGGGGATGCACTGGGACCCCCAAAATGGAAAGACGGGCTCTGGTTCGTTAACAGTCCAGACATCAGACGGAACCCTTTCAGCAACCAGCACAATAGGCGTCACGGTAAGTCCGGCTGGTATTGCGGGGAACCCAATCGATCTTGGTTTGCATGATGTGAACTCCGAGCAGCCCGTGACAATAGCAATCTCCGGAGTTCCGTTGGGCTGGACAGTCATCGGAGGCAATCAGGATGCAGAAGGCAATTGGAGCGTCCTGACTACTGACCCTGCTGGCATCAAAGTTCTGACTCCGACCAATTTTGTTGGAGCACAAGTACTCTCGATCATTCAAAGCTGGACCGATTCCTACGGGAATACTTACGACATACATCTGTTGGACAACGTTGAGGCCTACGCCCCCGGCTCGCCCATTTTCGCCTGGTCCGGCAACGACACCCTGACCGGCTCGAGCGGACACGACACGCTCGTGTTCTCGCAGCCGATCGGTAACGACGTGGTGCACAGCTTCGAGGTGTCATCGGACGTGATCGACCTGATCAGCTATGGCTGGCAGAGCTTTGCTGACGTTCAGACCCATACCACCGACGACGCCAGCGGCAATGCGGTGATCACGCTGGCCGCCGGCCAGACGATCACGCTCGATGGCGTCCATGCCGCGGACCTGACCGCGGCAAACTTCGAATTCGACGTGACCCCGACGACGGAAAATCCGGGTCCGATGACGATCGGCGATGGCGCGATGCTGCCGCTGTCGGGCATCATCGACAACACCGGCGAGATCGACCTTCAGGGCTTCGGCGATGACACGCTGCTGCAGCTGATCCAGACCGGCGTCACGCTGAAGGGCGGCGGCCACGTCAACCTCTCGGACGATGACCATAACATCATCGCCGGCACGGCGCCGGAAGTTACGCTCGACAATATCGACAACGTCATCTCCGGCGCAGGTCAGATCGGGCAGGGCAGCCTGACGCTGAGCAACGAGGGCACCATCGACGCCACCGGCACCCATGCCCTGGTGATCGATACCGGCGCCAACGTGATCGCCAACGCCGGCACGCTGGAGGCGACCGGTAGCGGCGGGCTGGTGCTTGACAGCGCAGTCGCCAACAGCGGCCTGATCTGGGCCAATGGCGGCTCCGTCACCGCCATGGGCGAGGTGACCGGCAGCGGCAATGCGCTGATCAGCGGGGCTGGCACCATCGAGTTCGGGGCAGCCTCGGCGGCAAGCGTTACCTTCGACGCGACTGCGGCGGGCCATCTGATTCTGGATGATGCCTTCCACTTCTCCGGTACGGTGAGTGGTCTCGATGGCAATGACGACATCGATCTCAAGGGCATCAGCTTTGGCGCCACCACGTTGAGCTTCACAGAAAACGAAAAGGGGACCGGCGGCACCCTGACGGTGTCGGATGGTGCTCACACGGCAAACATCGTCCTGCTCGGCCAGTATGATCCGACGGGCTTTAACGAAAAGGCGGACGCAACGAACGGCACGGTTATCAGCTATGATCCGCACCACATCGCCTGAGCGACACACTGGCGTTTGCCTGGGGCAAACGCCAGCGGACGATACCGTTAACAAGGAGGCAGGAGCAGCGTCGGACCGCCGCACGGTAAGGGTCAGCTCACGCGCGTGTCGCTTCAAAGCGGATATCCTGTTCATTCGGAAAAATGAAAGGCCGGTAGATTTACTGTCTTTGGCGTTTTGTGGCCCTGACAGCTTTTCCTTGGGCCAGAGGCCATGTTAGAAAGCCTGGGCAAATTTGATTTAATTGTAAGTTTTGGCGTCCGATCTAATTTTCGGCCAGCGCGATAGGGGGGCGGTTTTTCCGCCAGATAGTTGGGTGATTGTTCCGCGTAAGAAGCCGGACGAATTCCGACAATTACTGGGAGCCTGCAGGGGCTATTTCGCCACGGCCGCAGTGTTCAGCCTGGCCATCAACCTGCTTTATTTGGCCGGCCCGCTCTACATGATGCAGGTCTATGATCGCGTGATCTCGAGTGCCAGCGAGATCACGCTGTTGATGCTCACTATGGCGCTGTTGCTGGGTTACGGCGCACTTGCAGGTCTCGACGCGGTCCGCGCGCGCGTCCTCGCGCGGGCCAGTGTTCGCCTGGACCGTCAAATCGCACCGCGTGTGATGACCGCCGTGATCGATCGCTCGTTGAGAAGTGGCAGCACCCGTAGCCAGTTGCTGCGCGATTTCGACACCTTCCGTCAATTCATCACCGGCGCCGGAATTCACGCCGTCTTCGATCTGCCCTGGGCGCCGATCTACATCCTGGTCATTTTCGCGCTGCACCCGTTCCTCGGCGCATTTGCGCTGGCCTGTTGCATCATTCTGGTCCTGATGGCCCTTCTCAATGAGTGGGTGGTCAAGGTGCCGCTCTCCGAGGCCAACGAGGCGGCCAGCCGGAGCTACAACTTCACCGAGATGAGCCTGCGCAACACCGAAGTGGTGCGTGCGATGGGCATGACGGCCGGTCTGCTGCGACGCTGGAGTCGCGACCGCATTCGGTTGATTGAGCGGCAGGTCACTGCCAGCGACCGTGCCGCCACCATGCAGAGCATGATCCGCTTCTTGCGGCTCTCCATGCAATCCTTGATTCTGGGGCTTGGCGCCTATCTCGTCATCGAACGTCTCACCACCGCCGGCGCGATGTTCGCGGCGAGCATTCTGCTCGGTCGTGCGCTCCAGCCCATCGAGCAGATCGTCGGGTCGTGGCGCGGCCTTGTCTCAGCCCGCGGTGCCTTCCTGCGGCTGCGCGAGCTGCTGGCCGCTCATCCACCGCGTGAAGCGGGGTTGAGCCTGCCGCGCCCGGAGGGACAGCTTTCCGTCGAAGCTTTGTCCTTCGCGGCGCCGGGGACTTCAAAGCCTATTCTGCGCGGGATCGCCTTCCGGATTGATCCGGGAGAAGTGCTGGGCATCATCGGACCGTCCGGCGCCGGAAAATCCACGCTGGCGCGTCACCTCGTCGGCGTACAGGCGCCTTCGGCAGGCGTGGCGCGCCTCGATGGCGCCGATATTTCGAGCTGGATCAGGTCGTCATTGGGCCAGCACTTAGGTTACCTTCCACAGGACATCGAGCTGTTCGCCGATAGCGTTGCAGCCAACATCTGCCGCTTCAACGACGGCGACGACAGTGCGATTATTGCTGCAGCAAAACTGGCCGGGGTGCATGAAATGATCGTGCGACTGCCCGAGGGTTACGATACCCAGGTCGGGGAGGGGGGTGCAATCCTCTCCGGGGGCTATCGCCAGCGCATCGGCTTGGCACGCGCCGTCTACGGCAATCCGAGCCTGGTCGTGCTTGATGAGCCGAGCTCGAATCTCGATTCAGATGGCGATGCGGCACTCGCCCATTGCATCCTGCAGCTCAAGCAACGTGGCAGCACGGTCGTGCTGATCTCGCACCGGCCTGCCACAATTGGCGTCTGCGACAAGATCCTGGTGCTGCGTGAGGGTGTCGCCGAGATGTTCGGTCCGCGCAACGAAGTCTTGGCGCGCATGACGCGGCCGGTGCCGGTCCCTTCTGTTCAGGCAGCGGCGAGTTAGGATGCATGGCATGGCTCTGTTGGATGCCGCAAACCGCGTAAGGACGCCGACGTTGGGAGTGACCCGCCAACACAACGGGCCGCATGACTCGATCCGCGGCATTGCTCTCGTAGGATGGCTCATCATCGCGGTGTTTTTCGGCGGCTTCGGGACGTGGGCGCTGACAGCTCCGCTCAATGGTGCCGTGGTCGCGAATGCCGTGATCAAGATCGATGGCAACCGCAAGAGCGTCCAGCACCTCGATGGTGGCATCGTCAAGGAATTGCATGTCAGGGAAGGCGAGCGCGTGCTTGCCGGCGATCTCCTGATCGTACTTGACGAGACCCAGGCCCGCGCCGAATACGAGGTGCTGACGCAACAATATGCCGTGCTGCGGGCAACGGAAATCCGGCTCCTGACCGAGCTCGAGCATGGCTCCGAGCTCCGGATGCCTCAGGATCTGAAGGCGCGCACTGATCCCTATTTGAAGAGTGTCTGGAACGGACAGCTCAGTCAATTCCAGAGCCGGCGGGCTTCGCTGGAGGGACAGCGAAGTGTGATCCGGGAAAAGATCAATCAGCTTGTCTCGCAGATCGTCGGCGCGGAGGCGCAGGTCAAATCGTTCACCGACCAGATTAACTCGGTGCACAAGGAGGCCAGCGATATTGCGCCGTTGGTCACTCGGGGTCTGATCGCGCGGCCGCGCATCCTGCAACTTGAGCGCACCGCCTACGGTCTTGAAGGCCAGATTGCGGATGCAAACGCGAATATCGCAAAGGCGCGGCAGGCGATCGCCGAGCAGGAACAGCAGATCGCGCAGCTCGACAACGACCGGATGACCGACGTCACCAAGGACCTGCGCGACACCCAAGCCAAGCTCTTGGAAGTCATTCCCAAGGCGCTGAGCGCCAAGGCCGTTTTAGGCCGCATGGAGATCCGCGCGCCCTATACGGGCCGGGTCGTCGGATTGAGCGTATTCTCGGTCGGCGGGGTGATCCAGCGCGGAGACAAGATCCTTGACATCGTTCCGGACGAGGATTCGCTGACCATCGAAGCGCAGGTTGCTGTAGACGACATCAGCGACGTGCATCCCGACATGCGCGCGGAGGTTCATCTCACGGCCTACAAGCAGCGCATTGTTCCGATCATCCATGGCGACGTTATCCAGGTCTCGGCCGATCGCTTGACGGACCCGAAGACCAACGCGCCCTACTATACCGCTTTCGTGCGGATTGATCGGGACGAGCTCGCCGGCATGCCGAACATTCGGCTGTACCCGGGCATGCCGGCAACAGTGATGATCCCGACTGTGCAGCGGACGGCCTTTGAGTATATCGTTGGGCCGCTCGTGATGTCATTCAATCAGTCATTCCGGCAGAAATGATCGCCTGAGAAAGTGGTGCGCACCGGACCCGAAATAGGATAGCCGGCTGCTGCCTTCAATCATGAGCGGAAAGAGCTTGAACGTGTCGAAGCGGCACCGGCCCGTCTTGAGAGTGCTCCAGGGTTGCCTCGACAACTGATCTCGAAAAGCTCGAGAACTTAAGTTGGTTATGGCATTCTCGAATATCAAAGAACTTGACAAAGCTGAAGCTGACCCTCGAGTTCGTCGAGGCCGCGGTGTCCGCTAACGAGTCCAGGGACCGCGAGAAGCCGAACGGACCAAGCTTAGGGATTAAACGGTTGAAGGGCCCAGTCGAGCCTTTCTGTGCTGCTTTTTGCGATCACTTTTTGCTTTTCAACAAGGAGCATTCAACGTGGCGATGGGGACGGTGAAGTGGTTTAATCCGACGGGGGTACGGATTCGTTCAACTGGACGGGGACGGCGGACGTCTTCGTGCATATATCGGCGGTCGAGAAGGCAGGTTTTAACTCGCTACGCCGGAGCAGCATGCTTGGCGGAGCAAAGAACGATGCCAGGCAGGGAGGAAGGCTCAACGCTTTGATCCTCCTCCCTGTGGATTCGGGGGCATCAAAGCACGCACCCGCACCGGGCGGATTTGGCATAGGCCAAGAGCCTAGCATCGATTTTCGGATTGCGCGTGCAGAATTCATCGATGACGGCGGCAACCTTCTCCTGGTGCCGCGGCTGCCAATGCCCCAGTCCGTGCAAGGCACTCTCCTGGCAGGCGAGTGAGTCGAGGTGAAGGATACGCTCCATGGTGCTCAGCGCACAGTCATGGAGAATTGACAGGTCCGGATCGCCGGCCAGCGCCAAAGAGGGAAAAACATCCCACCACATGTAGCAGAGGCTGTTGAGCGGCCCGGCATCGACCTCGCTCAGGTGCGATAGATGTGGGGTGCAGCGCGGCTTGAACAGTCGATCGAAAAGGTGCCCGATCGCCTCGACGCTGCGAATGCGCTCCCTAACCGGCACCTCGGTCGAGCAAAACCATCCGCTGTCGCCGGATGCCATCGTGTTGACAAGGTAAGTCAGGCCTTGAGCGATTTGGCGATCAGCGAATCCTTTCAATGCCGGCGCTGGCTCTTCGAATAGCCGAGTGAAATAGGCAATGGCCTGAGCTGGCGGTGGATCCCACCAATCGTGATCGGGATCGAAATACCAAGCGGCCTGCTGAAAGCGAACTTCGTGTCCAAACGCATGCTCAAGCCATTCCTCAAAATTGAGCTCTTGCAGGCGCATCACAAGGACCCCGAGCGACCAAGTCCACAGACCAGATTTTCTTGGTGAGTTCAGCGAACCGGCGCTCGCAGAATGACGAGCACCATCCGCCCCCTAATGCAACGCGACAGATCGATCCTTGGCCTGCCGGATGCCGCCGGCAAGTGCTTTTGCATATAGCGCGCGCGCCTTCGTCACATCGCCGCGTGTTCCGTGGGTCTTCCACGCCGAAAGAACGAGAGGATCATATGTCTCCGCAAGCATGAAGCTCGCCTGTACGCTACCGGTCTCAACCGCGCGCTCGAGTACGATCCGCGCTGCGCCGATATCCCCTTGGCCGAGCAGGGCGCTGGCGCGCGCCAGCAACCTGGCCGCTTCCGGACTGCCTTGCGCTTCACCGACCAATGGCTGCTCGGTCGCAATCGTCTCCGCGGCTTGAGTCACCTCAGCGATCTGGCTGTTCGACGCACGTTCGACTCGCGCCCCGATCGTGGGCTGCGTCGGTTCGCGCCCCGGTGCCGACGCCTCAGCCCGCTCCTTCTTCAGAGGTTCTCGCAGCTCTGCCGTCTCGGTCTCGGCGGCCGTCTTCACCTGCACCGCCTCGTCACCGGTCTTGCTTGACAGCGCCAGCTGGGTCTCGAGGTCCCGCCGCGCCATCGCAAGCTCGCCAGTCAGCGTCTCGGCTCTGTCGTGTTCTTTCTGCAGAGACTGTCGCAGCTCTGCCGTCGCGCTCTCGGCGGCCTTCTTCGCCTGCAGCGCCTCGTCACCGGCCTTGCTTGACAGCGCCAGCTGGGTCTCGAGGTCGCGCCGCGTTCTCGAAAGCTCGGCAGTCAGCGTCTCGGCTCTGTCGCGTTCCTTCTGCAGCGACTGTCGCAGCTCCGCCATCACGCTCTCCGCGGCCTGACTGAGCTGCGGCGCCTGATCGCGCGTCTTGTTCACCTGCGCTACCTGCATCTCACTGCTCTGCTCCGCCCTCGCCAGTTCATTTGCTAGGGCCTCTGCGCGGCGCCGCTCGTTTTCAGAAGACTGTTGCACTTCCGGCTGCATTGCCACCGCAGCTTGCTTATCCTGCGCAGTATCCGGCTGTGCCTGTGAGATGGCTCGGTCGGCTTGCTGATCAAGAGCCAGATCCCGCGCCGATGAATCGGCTTTCTGCAGGTCTTGGCTTGCGACCTGTATTTCTTGCTTGACGGCCTCCCCACTTGCTGTGCCAGGCCTGACGTTATCCTGCTCACCGCTGTATCGCGTCACATAGGCGACCAACTCGGCGTGGAAATACCAGCCGATGAGCGATGCCCCAACCATCACTGCGGCGATCGAGGAGACGGCAAACCAGCGCCGCGCGGCGGGTCCGCGCTCCGGTTTGCTCTGAGCGGCCTGCGCTTCGACCCGGACGCCAGTGACTGGGTCCGTGTTCGCAACCTGACGAGTTAATTCCGTCGCCCTCGCGCGCGCAGCCAGGCCCGCGGGAAAACAAAAGGGGCGGGGCTCTAGCGACGCCGGGCGGGCGATCGATCCAGTTTCCTTTGGCGGAACAAATTCATCTTGCAGAATAAATTCATCACCTTCCTCTGGGAGATGCATTGTTTGCCAATGCGTCGGCGTGATCTCGCTTGGCTCGCCATTTTCCCTAACCCACCCACGCCCCTTCGCCGACCACTGACCAAACTCGAAGCGTCCGCTTATGTCATCCTCGAGAATGACAAATTTCCCATCCCTTGGGGCGGTGTCGATCGGGTGGCGCATGTAAACGACGCCTATTTGAAGCAGTTATTCAATTCTCAAGAAAAACTTCGTGAATGCACAAAGCCTACTCCACCGCCTCAAAGGCCTCAAGATACTAGTCATCAGGAGGTGGGCCTCGCATCGCGGACGTTGATATCTGATTGGCTGTCAGATGCCGCGATTAACAGCGCTCACGCCCGCGAAAGGTTCTTCAAAGATTTGAAGGCGCGCGTGGCGCTGCGGAAAGCGCGGATGCCTTGGGCAAAAAACTCGAATGGATTAACTCGAATGG
>NZ_JBBIAM010000210.1:0-8635 GCF_054185185.1 Bradyrhizobium sp. UFLA05-153 | reverse complement strand
CTGATGGAGCGCATAAAGGAGGCCCTCGACCCGAACAACATCTTAAACCCGGGGAAGGTGCTTCCGTAAGCGAGGCAATTATTCCTATGAGAGAGTTTCAACACCCGCACTGCGGTCAGGATCGCGGATCGTAGTTATGGTGATGGTCTAGCGAGCCGCGGCTGTTCATGGATCTGGGACCGGTGATCTTTAACCGGGCCGCTGGTCAGTGTTCTCGGCAGTCGAGCCGTGCTGAGTTGGTACCGACGCATCTTCTAGAAAGCCACATAAGGAGCTAGCGATAATGACCGATGAAGAATCCTGCGCGCGCGTTGAATCGATCATAGAGCCTGAACTAGCAATGTGTGATCCACATCACCACCTCTGGGATTTTCCGCAGCTTTCGTGGCCACATTCGCAAGGGCCGACACACTATTTGCTGGCCGAACTACTCGCCGATATCTCCAGCGGTCACCGAGTGGAAAGCACGGTCTATGTCGAAGCCGGAGCTTTCTACCGTGGCCATGGACCGGAACCTCTCAGGTGCGTGGGAGAGACCGAGTTCGCCGGCGGAATGGCGGCGATGGCGGCCAGCGGCCGGTATGGCCCTGTTCTTGTGTGCGAAGGGATTGTGGGCCGCGCAGATCTAGCGGCCGGCGCGTCGGTGGCGGACGTCTTGGAAGCCCATATCCGAGCAGGAAACGGTCGGTTCAAGGGCATTCGTTTTGGCGGCCAATTTGATCCAGACCCCGACATCCGTCGCATGCACGGCTGGCGACCGCCCGCCGGCCTGTACAGCATGCCGAAATTCCGCGAAGGCTTTGTCAAGCTCCGCGAGCTCGGCCTCTGTTTTGACGCTCTTGAATACCACACGCAGATCGGGGAAGTGACGGAGCTCGCCGACGCATTTCCAGATGTTCGGATTGTTCTCGGCCACGCCGGGATGCCACTCGGAATCGGTTCTTATGCTGGTAAGCGTGATGAGGTTTTTGCTGCGTGGAAATCGGCGATCGATGACTTGGCCCAGCGCGAGAATGTCTATGTCAAGCTCGGCGGTCTTGGAATGGTGCACGGCGGCTTTGGATTTTGGTGTCGTGACCCAAAGGCAGGATCTCGGGAATTGGCTGTCGCGTGGCGGCCATATGTCGAGACCTGCATTGAAGCGTTCGGACCCTGCAGATCAATGTTTGAGAGCAATTTCCCGGTTGATGGCGCGACTTGCGACTACAAGACTTTGTGGAACGCATTCAAGCTGATCGCCGCCGGCGCTAGCGGTGAGGAGAAAGCGTGGCTTTTCAAAAGAAGTGCGCGTAGATTTTATCAGCTAGACTGACTTAGGTTCGGCGTTTTTGGTAACATCAAACGTCCTAAGGGGAGAGCGGGCTGTATCCGCGTTCCCGATTGCGCTACCCCAGCTTCAGGGAAAGCGCCAGTTCAATGCCTACCGCAACAGCGAGATCAAGAGTAACGGTATGACCTCCCACGTCTGCAGTGATCAGCGCGCGCGAGCGTATCAGGTCGGCATCCAGTACTGGCGCATGGCCTCGACGACGTCCGGAATGTCGGCGTTGCGCAGGAATTCCTCAGTATCGCGGCCCTTCTTTGGTGGTCCAAGCAGTGGACGGCCTTGATTGTCGACGCAATGCAGCAGGATGGGCAGGAGCAAGCCGTGGTGTATGCTGCTGATGTCGAGCAGCGGCGCTCAGGCCGATAGTCTCAGCTCCGCATGGCTGTATGGAATCCCTGGCACCACGGCCGCGCATCGACGTCGGCATTCGGCTTGCGGCCACGGACCGGCGCAAACCGATGTCGTGCGGTGGAAAGAACATTACTGATGTCGAGGTGGCGCAGCGCGACGCCGAAATTCGCGGCGAACTCCGGCGTGCCGCCATGGCCGAGCCCGCAACTGGAGGGCGAAGGCAGCATGAGCAGTCGAGTACTGACCGACACGACTGTTCATCTCGGCGGGGTGAAAGCGATGGCACGGTGACAAGGACATGCCGAGCAACTCGAGAAGCCTTCCTCGTCCCGGGGAGAAATCGCCGGAGCTCAAGGTAGGCCGTATAACCGGCGACACCGGGAAGGCGGCCGAAGACGAGAAGGTGGCGGCCGGGTCCGTAGTAGCGACGAAGCGGAGTAATGTCCGTGGAGCGAAGGGGCCCTGCCATTTGCGATGTCTCCAACATAAGGAAGGCAAGGACGAGATGACAAAGGCGTCCATCGATTTGCAGACCTGAGGCGGAGACTATACGTCAAAGCGAAGGCTGAACCGTCCTGGCGTTCTTGGGGACTGTACGTCCACGTTTGCAAGATGGAGACGCTGCGCGCTGCGTACGAGATGGCCAAAAAGAACGATGGGGCACCGGTGTGAGTGGCGGAGTAATTCTCCCCACTTTTGGCATTTGAAAATTCTCCAGTTTTTGTGACGGCCGACCGTCCAGGGCATGCCTTAACGGTCGGCCGGCGCGCCAAATCGCCGACGCTCCTCCTGCAGGCGGAAGGGAGGGCGCGGTGATCAAGCTTGGGGAACTTGTCATGATCCGGGATTTGCATCGCCAAGGTCTGTCGGTCAGTGCGATCGCCCGGCAACTTGGTATCGACCGAAAGACAGTCAGGGCCTACATCGCCAATGGCTTGGAGCCGCCAGTCTACAAAAAGCCACCAAGCCCGTCGGATCACTTCGAAACCTAATTGAGCGAATGCTGGCCGCCTATCCGGGCCTTACCGCCGTGCGGCTGTGGCGTGAGCTCAAGGAACGCGGCTTCGTCGACGGCTACAGCATCGTCCGCGATCGCGTACGCGAGCTGCGACCTTCCGGCGGACTTCGAAGTGCGCTTGAAACGCCAGCGGGTGAGCAGGCGCAAGTCGACTTCGCCAGGTTCAAGGTCGAGTTCGTCGACGAGCCAGGGGGCAAGCGCATCGTCTGTCTGTTCTCGATGGTGCTCGTCTGCTCGCGGCTGATCTGGGTGCGCTTCGTTGTCCATCAAGATCTGCAAGCAGTCCTTTGCTATCAAATCGCCGCTCTGGAGGCGATCGGCAGCGTTCCGCGCGAGATCCTCTACGACCGGATGAAGACCGCGGTCCTCGGCGAGGACGCCGAGGGGCTCGTGGTCGTCAATCGTGCATTGGTCGATCTGGCTCGCCTTTTTTTTGCTTCCAGCCGCGCCTGCCGGCCCTATCGGGCCAAGACCAAGGGCAAGGCCGAGCGGCCGTTCCGATACATCCGCGAGGACTTCTTCCTCGGCGTCTTCCGCAATCTTGACGACCTCAACGGTCAGCTCCGCCACGGTCGCCAATCCTCGGATGCACGCCACGACGCACCGGTCGTCAACGAGGCTTTCGCCGGGGAAAAGGCGTCACTGCATGCATTGCCGAGTGCGCCGTATCGGGCGGTGTTGCGTCTGGAGCGACGGGCCTCGCATGAAGGCATGGTGAGCGTCGGCGGCAATCTCTATCACGCGCCGGCGGATCTTCGAGGTCCATGTTCTCGCCGACGAAATCCGCATCTTCGAGGGCGGCGCTCTGGTGGCAAGCGATGCTCTGCTCGAAGAGCGAGGCCAGAAGCGGCTCGATCCGGCATCGCAAGCTCGCCAGCTGCGGCCGACGCCGTCCAGGTAACGCAGAACCAATCACCCTCACGCGCACGGGTGACCACGCCGTTCGTCGTTCGCCGAACTTCTATGCAGCCGTCGGCCGCCGCCTGGCAGCCCAGGAGGTCGTGTGATGAGTGCGTCCTCCGTCGAGCGTATCAAGACCAGTCTCGTCGCCCTGAAGATGCCGCGCGCACTGGAAATCCTTGATGCCACCCTGCGCGGTATCGAACGCGGCGAAGTCGGCGCCGTCGAAGCCTTGCTGACTGAAGAACTCACGATGCGCGTCAAAATGGCGGTCCAGATGGCCAAGTTGTCGGCGATTTTCAACAAAATCGCCCTGTTTGCGCAGTATTTCTTCAATGCTTCGCCGATTTTTGCGCGCTTTAGTAGCCCGCACGGCGCTAGCTCTTCATTTGTTGGACTCCTTTAGGCAGCCGGCCTTATGAACTCCAGCAGGACTGAGCGCATGAATGCGGGGGCGCCTGAATCTGAGAGGGAACAAGGTCTGCGATTGACGCCGACCCGATCAGGCTACCGACGTCATCAATCCGCTCGAAGGCGATCTCGTTGAGGCGGTTAGGGAGTTGAAAGGTGGCGGCGTGCAGTATTCGTTCGAAATGTTGGGTCTAACGGAGACGGGCGAGGAGACCTTCAACTGCTCGCATATCGCCGGGACTGCGACGATTGTTGGAGCAATGATGCCGCCCGAAGCGACGTTGTCACTACGGGGCTACGATTTCCTTGCGGAAAGCCGTAGCTCGCTGATGCGGTCCAATCGGTTTCGCACAGACGTTCCAATCATTAATCTCTCAACCATTGGGTCAGCGCCAAGATCGGATTATCTAAGATAAATCAAGGCTTCGAGAATATGAAGGCCAGCACGATTATGCGCAGTATCGTGACCTTCGACTAAAGTCCGTAAGATGACGGCGCGCCATGATCGTCAGCCAAGCCATTGGTACATTCGCCCGATCAATCGCTTCGCGACTAAAGCGGCGAAGAGGAAGAGTGAGATGTCACAGTATCAAATGCTAATTAATGGCAAACTTGTTCCCGGTGAACAGAAATTGCCCGTTCTCAACCCGGCGACCGAAGAGATTGTCGCATTGTGCCCGCGTGCAAGCGCTGAGCAGTTTGACGAGGCCGTGGCTGCGGCGAAAGAGGCGTTTCCCGCTTGGTCGCGTACCCCTCTTGAAGAGCGCGGGGCATTGTTGATCAAGGTCGCAGAAGTAATCGAAATTAATTCCAATGAACTTGCCTGTGTGTTGACATCCGAGCAGGGCAAGCCGCTTGAGAATGCGAAAAGTGAAGTTAGATGCATGTCCGACTTCTTCCGCTACTTCGCGAACCTGAACCTTCCGGCTAAGCGCATTGGCCAAGCAGAGGGGTCTGACGTCCAATTGCTGCGGCGACCGCTCGGTGTAGTGGCCGCGATCATAACGTGGAATTTCCCGCTCTCTATTGTAGGCGTTAAGGTCCCGCCTGCACTCCTCGCCGGCAACACAATTGTTGTGAAGCCTGCGCCGACCACACCGTTGTCAACGCTGCGCTTCGCCGCATTGATCAAGGATATTTTGCCTGCAGGTGTAGTGAATGTGGTGACCGATGCGAATAACCTCGGCCATGTGCTGACTGCACATCCGGATGTCCGCAAGGTCTCATTTACGGGATCGACGGAGACGGGCAAGAAGGTCATGGCCAGCGCATCCTCCACCATCAAACGTCTCACGCTCGAGCTAGGCGGCAACGATGCGGCAATTGTGCTCGCAGACGCCGATCCAAAAGCAATCGCGCAAACACTATTTGATCGAGCCTTCGGCAACAGCGGTCAGATCTGTCTGGCGATCAAGCGGCTGTACGTTCATCAATCAATCTATGATGAAATGTGCGACGAACTCGCCCGCATCGCCAACCACACTGTTGTGGACGACGGCATGAGACCGGGCGCCCAGCTCGGGCCCGTGCAGAACAAGACGCAATTCGAAAAGATAAAGGGATACATAAAGAGTGCGTACGAGGATGGCAATGTAATTGCTGGCGGAAGACCGCTCGAGCGACCCGGCTATTTCATCGCGCCCACGATTGTCCGAGATATCACGGATGGAACACGTTTGGTTGACGAGGAGCAGTTCGGCCCGATCCTACCTGTCATCAAATACGTAGATCTTGATGACGCCATAGTGCGTGCCAATAATTCCGAGTACGCACTTGGAGCTTCGATCTGGTCGTCCAACGTTGCTAAAGCTAGAGAAATTGCGAGCCGCATGGAGGCGGGCAGTATCTGGATTAATACGCATAACGACGGGGCGCCCGATACGCCCTATGGTGGCCTCAAGCAGTCAGGCATCGGAGTGGAGCTCGGTGAAGAAGGGCTAGCGGAGTACACACAGATCCAGGTGATGAGCGTACCCTGAACAGGCAGTTTCGCGTGATCGCGACAGATCCATGATTGGTTCAAATCGTCCCAAAAAACAGCGGCCGTGCGAATCCCAGCTTGCCTCGTAAAGTTGCGCCGAACTAACGCTATGACTGGCTGAATGATCGCAAGCGGTGCCCTCAGGCCACGGCCTCGAACCTGTGACGTGAATTTTCGAACTCGCAAAGCATTCGCTATTTGCCCGAATTCGTAGCTGCTGACAGCGATCTCCGCAAAATGATCGAAGCATCTGCTCGTGCTTCGCTCTAGGTGGCGCGCGGTGTCAGCGACCGCGAGGCATTCCAGGTGATCGACTACCGCCGCATGTTCGGGTCGATGACCAAGTAGGTTGGCCAGATCGACGACGCCCACCGCATCTCGGAATTCGTCAGTCGCGCCTATCACACCGCAATGTCGAGCCGGCGCGGCCCCGTGGTGCTCGCGCTGCCCGAGGACATGCTGTCGGACATCGTGGCCGTCGAAGACGGCATGCTCAGGTGCCGCAACCGCATCCCTATCCGGAGGACATGCAACGCGACGCGGCGTTACTCGCGCAGGCGCAGCGACTGCTGATGATGTTGGGCGGCAGCGGCTGGACCACGCAGGCCTGCCACGACATCGGACAGTTCGCGGCGAAGTACGACCTGCTAGACTAGTGGCGTGCTCATTCCGTCGCCAGGACCTATTCGAAAACCGCTCGCCCAACTACGCCGGCGATGTGTGCGACGAGCCGAAGCTGGAGGATTGCATCCGGCAGGCCGATCTGCTTCTGCTGGTCGGTGCGCGCATGGACGAGATACCGTCCAGCGGCGGCGGGCCTTTTTTGTTTGCGGTCGTTCTCTGGTGGTCCGGTCGGCCGGTATGCCGGTGGTTTGCCTGACAGGCGACGGCGACTTCCTCATGACCGCACGCGCAGCCGTCCAGCTGGTCGTGCCTTTGCCGAAGGAGGCGCGACTAACCAGTCGGACGCGGGTTCTCGCATTCCTTCAAAATCCCGAATGCGACCAGCTTCATCGAGAAGAACCCGCGGCGGGCACCGTGCTGCGCACGCAAGTCGCGTAGGACCAGGAATCGGGCCAACTCGGTTGAGCGCTCATGTAAGCGCACAAACGACCCCGGTTTCTGCAAGAATGAGCGAGCGTCGACACTACGCGGCTTTGTTTGCGGATCACCGTGAATTCTGGACTCACAATCTCGGTCGATCGAAGGCAATCAACAGACAGCGAAAGTTGCCACCGCTCCATGGTTCACAGGAAAGTGGGCCTGCGAAGCAAATGCCATAATCCAGCTTTCGATCGCGGGGACTTAGTCGTCCGTGAAAAAGTGCCCAAGCCGTTGAGTGAGAGTCGGTTTTTGGCACCACTGCGGGTTTGGGATTGCAAGCTTTTGGGGCCGGGAGGCCGGAAAGGCTGCAATTTCATTTTCACGATTCCTTCGAATCGCCAGCCGTGATTCCGTGGTCGCAGCGGAGGCGAGCGATGCGACCGAAGAAGCCGGAGACGACGGAGGAAGGCGATCTGTTTCGCGCCAGGCTGGATCAGATCATCAACCTGAAGCACGAGTTGGTGCAGCTTGGCGGCAAGATCCACTGGGATTGGATCGATCGCGAGATCGCGCCGCTCTACAGCGCGAAGGGGCGGCCGGGGATCGCAAGCCGTTTCGTCATCGGGCTGCTGTTGCTCAAGCACATCTACGGCCTGTCCGACGAGGAGGTCTGTGAGCGCTGGGTCTATGACCCGTATTTCCAGCACTTCACCGGCTTTGAGTTCTTCCAGCACGAGTTCCCGCACGAGCGCTCCGATCTGAACCATTGGCGCAAGCGGCTCGGCGACAAGCTGGAGCTGTTGCTGGCCGAGAGCCTGAGGGTGGCGCACGAGACCGGCGCGTTGCGGACGCGCGATCTCAAGCGGGTGACGGTGGATACCACCGTTCAGCCCAAGGCCGTCACCTTCCCGACCGACGCCAAGCTCGTCCATGCGGCGATCAGGGGCCTCAATCGGCTGGCCCGCGCGCACGGCGTGCGGCTGCGGCAATCGTATCTGCGCATCGCCAAGCGGGCGGCGATGATGGCCGGACGCTATGCCCACGCCAAACAGTTCAAGCGTCATCGGCGGCAGCTGGGCCTGTTGCGAACCCGGCTCGGACGCCTCATCCGTGACATCCGCCGCAAGATCGCTGGCCAGGGCGAGCTCGAGGCTGCTTTCGAGCAGCCGCTTTCGCGCGCCGCGCAGATCCGTTCCCAGGAGCAGCGCCAGCGCGGATACAAGCTCTATTCCTTCCATGCGCCCGAGGTCGAGTGCATCGGCAAGGGCAAGGCCGCGGCGCCTTATGAGTTCGGCGTCAAGGCTTCGATCGTTACCACCAACGGCAGGCCGCCCGGCGGTCAGTTTGTGCTTCATGCCAGGGCGCTGCCGGGCAATCCCTACGACGGGCACACGCTCGGCGACGTCATCAACGGTACCGAGAAGCTCACCGGCTGTGCAATCGAGCGCGCCTATGTCGACAAGGGCTATCGCGGCCACAAAACGGAGAACCCACGCCGCGTCTTCGTCTCCGGCCAGAAGCGTGGCGTGCCGCGCGGCGAACAGGGTGGAAGTGGAGCGTCGACCAGGATGAGAGGGCTTCGCCGGGCTCGTGACGCAGGGAG
>NZ_JBBIAM010000020.1:13043-116307 GCF_054185185.1 Bradyrhizobium sp. UFLA05-153 | reverse complement strand
CACCATGAGGATCAAGAGCGGATACGTGGTAGGGACGAGAGACTTTAGTCAGCAATCAATGCAGCGACGTGTACGCCGCGCCCAGCATCGGGCCCGGCTTCTCGCGGCTGCCGTCCTGGACATAGACTACCGCGCCATCGACGCCCTCGCGCGTTAGGTTCTCCAGCGGCACGGTCCAGCTTTCCGGAGTACCGTTCCAGTCGCCGACCTTCAACAGGTTGCGCACCACGTTGTGGTAAGTGATCTGCTGCCCGCGATTTTCGCCGCGGCTGATCGAGATCGGCACCGCCTTGGTGATCGAGCAGATCCAGACCTCGCCATGCGACACCGCCGCCTCCTTGCTCGCGGCCACCGAGACATTGAGCTGCTTGCCTGCGAGCGACATCGACACCGGCACGCTCATCACGGTGTCGCCCTTGGCGGTCTTTGCGATCGCGCTCTCGATGCCGGCGCGGTCGCTGCCGATAACATGCTCCGAGCCGTTGACCACGACCTGCGGCGTGTAGACCTCGCGGTCGCCGCGCATCCGCGAATAGGCGCGCTGCCGCGCCGAGAAGCGCGAGTCCGCCAGCGTGTCCTTCCAGCCGAGATAGTCCCAGTAGTCGATCGGCATGCTCAGCGCGATGATCGAGGGATCGTTGGAGAGCTCGCCGATGATCTTGTCGGCGGGCGGACAGGACGAGCAGCCTTGCGAGGTGAAGAGCTCGACGACGGCGCGGGGATCGGCGTGGGCGGGACGGACGACCGCGATGATTGCGCAGACGCCAAGTGCACTTGGCCAGATCGCACCTGACCAGATCGCACCGGACCATCGCGAAATCAGATTAGAGGCCATCATAGTCATGTTGAACGCCGCACACCTTAGCTGATGTCGAGGGGAAATCTTCTCGCCGGTTGGTCACCGTAGTCTTACGGATAAGTCTTGCGCGCGCAGTGCGTCCCGCATCGTCCGAGACGAAAACCTTTCGCTGGACGAGCCCATCTGGAACATACCGCAAACGAACAAAGGCGGCCCTTGATAGGCCGCCTTCGCTTAACGTTCTACTCACTTCGCAGTGAGCCATCGTTCACAAATCCGCGCTTACGCCGCGAGTTTGCGCAGCACATAGTGCAGGATACCGCCGTTGCGATAGTAGTCGAGCTCGTCCAGCGTATCGATGCGGCAGAGCAGCGAAACGCGCTGCAGCGAGCCGTCGGCCGACACGATCTCTGCGGTCAGCTTCTGGCGCGGCTTGAGGTCGCCGACGAGGCCGCGCAGGGTGACCTTCTCGTCGCCCTTCAGCCCAAGCGACTGCCAGGAAGTGCCCTCCTCGAAGGTGAGCGGCAGCACGCCCATGCCGACCAGGTTGGAGCGATGGATGCGCTCGAAGCTCTGGCAGACCACCGCGCGAACGCCGAGCAGACGCGTGCCCTTCGCCGCCCAGTCGCGCGAGGAGCCGTTGCCGTATTCGGCGCCGGCGAACACCACCAGCGGCACGTTCTCCTGCTGATACTTCATCGCGGCGTCGTAGATCGACATCTGCTCGCCGTCGGGCCAGTGCTTGGTGAGACCGCCCTCGGGAATGTTGCCGTCGGCGCCCTTGAGCATGAAGTTCTTGATGCGGATGTTGGCGAAGGTGCCGCGCATCATCACTTCATGGTTGCCGCGCCGCGTGCCGTACTGGTTGAAGTCGGCGGGACGCACCTGGTGCTCGCTGAGATATTTGCCCGCGGGCGAGGTGAGCTTGATCGAACCGGCCGGCGAAATGTGGTCGGTGGTGATCTTGTCGCCGAACATGGCGAGGATGCGCGCCTCGACGATGTCGGTGACCGGCTCCGGCTCCTTCTTCATGCCTTCGAAATAGGGCGGGTTCTGCACATAGGTCGAGCTCATGTTCCAGCGATAGGTCTCGCTCTCGACGGTCTTGATCTTGCGCCAGTTGGTGTCGCCCTTGAACACGTCGGCATACTTCTTCTTGAAGATCGACGCGGTCACGAACTTCTTCATGAAGGCGTTGATCTCCTTGGTCGTCGGCCAGATGTCCTTCAGGTACACCGGCTTGCCGTCCTTGCCCTCGCCGAGCGGCTCGGTGGCGAGGTTCTTCGTCACGCTGCCCGCGAGCGCGTGGGCGACGACGAGCGGCGGCGAAGCCAGATAGTTCGCCTGAACGTCCGGCGAGACGCGGCCTTCGAAGTTGCGGTTGCCGGAAAGCACGGCGGCGGCGACGATACCGTTATCGTTGATCGACTTCGAGATCTCCTCCGGCAGCGGACCGGAATTGCCGATGCAGGTGGTGCAGCCGAAGCCGACCAGGTTGAAGCCGACCTTGTCGAGATCGGCCTGCAGCCCGGAATTGGCGAGATATTCGGCGACGACCTGGCTGCCCGGCGCGAGCGAGGTCTTCACCCAGGGCTTAGCCTTCAGGCCCTTCTTGGCGGCATTGCGCGCCAGCAGGCCCGCGCCGATCAGCACGCTCGGATTGGAGGTGTTGGTGCAGGAGGTGATCGCCGCGATCACGACGTCGCCATGGCCGAGTTCGAAGTTCTTGCCCTCGACCGCGTAGCGCTTCTCGGCGTCATCGCCCTTCTTGTACTCGTTGGCCATCGCCAGCGAGAAGCCTTCCGACACGGAGGGGAGCGCGATGCGACCTTCGGGACGCTTCGGACCGGCCATCGAGGGGACGACGTCGCCGAGATCGAGCGTCAGCGTCTCCGTGAACACCGGGTCCGCCGACTTGGCAGTGCGGAACAGGCCCTGCGCCTTGGCATAGGCCTGCACCAGCGCGACGCGCGGCGCGGCGCGGCCGGAGGTCTTGAGGTAATCGATCGCGGCGGCATCGACCGGGAAGAAGCCGCAGGTCGCGCCATATTCGGGCGCCATGTTGCCGATCGTCGCCTTGTCGGCGACCGAGAGGTTATCGAGGCCGGGACCGAAGAACTCGACGAACTTGCCGACGACGCCAAGCTTGCGGAGCATCTGCGTGACCGTCAGCACGAGGTCGGTCGCGGTGACGCCTTCCTTGAGCTGACCCTTGAGCTTGAAGCCGACCACGTTCGGCAGCAGCATCGACAGCGGCTGGCCAAGCATGCAGGCTTCCGCCTCGATGCCGCCGACGCCCCAGCCGAGCACGGCGAGACCGTTGACCATGGTGGTGTGGGAATCGGTGCCGACGAGCGAGTCGGGATAGGCGACCTCGAACGTGCCGGTCTTCTTGCCGACCGTCATCTTCTCCTTCTTGGTCCAGACGGTCTGCGCCAGATATTCGAGATTGACCTGGTGGCAGATGCCGGTGCCGGGCGGCACGACGGAGAAGTTCGAGAAGGCCTTCTGGCCCCACTTCAGGAATTCGTAGCGCTCCTGATTCTGCTTGTATTCCTCGGTGACGTTCTTGGCGAAAGCCTTGTTGTCGCCGAAGAAGTTCACGATCACGGAGTGGTCGATGACGAGATCGACGGGCACCAGCGGATTGATCTTCTCGGCATCGCCGCCGAGCTTCTGCATCGCGTTGCGCATCGCGGCGAGGTCGACCACGGCCGGCACGCCGGTGAAATCCTGCATCAGGACGCGGGCCGGACGGAAGGCGATCTCATGCTCCAGCGACTTCTTGCGCAGCCATTTGGACACCGCGACGATGTCCTCCTTCTTGACCGAGCGGCCGTCCTCGTTGCGCAGCAGGTTCTCGAGCAGCACCTTCATCGAATAAGGCAGCTTTGAAATCCCCTTCAGACCATTCTTCTCCGCGGTCGGCAGGCTGTAATAGACATAGGTCTTGGCGCCGACCTTGAGGGTCTTTTTGCATTTGAAGCTGTCGAGCGAGGTCATGTAGGAAATCCCAATTGTTAGTTATACCCGGCAGAGGGTACTTTAACACCGTCAGCGAATCCGGCTGGGGTCGCTTGCAGGAGCGAGTGGAGTGCTGCATCAAGTTCCGGGCTTATAGAAGCTTTCTAACCGCACCGCCACAAGGACGATCGTGCCGCAGCAATCCGGGAGCCTCAAATTCTGCTGCGCTACCCCAAGTTTTCTTGAGGGCCGGCGGTGACGGGGTCGACCAGAAGCGACATGCAGCTCTCAGGGCGTGGCATCAGATGCGTGCGGGGCGGCCGCGAGGTGTTTGCCGGCCTCGATTTCGTGGCCGCCTCCGGCGAGGCGCTGGCGGTTGTGGGGCGCAATGGCTCCGGCAAGACCTCGCTGCTGCGGCTGATCGCGGGGCTGCTGGTTCCGGCCGGGGGCAAGATCGAGCTTTCCGGCGGCGATGCCGAGCTGACGCTCGCCGAACAATGTCATTATCTCGGCCATCGCGACGCGATGAAGCCGGCACTGAGCGTGGCGGAAAACCTCGCTTTCTGGGCTGATTTTCTCGGTGGCGAGCGCTTCGACGGGGCCGAGAGCCTGTCGACCGTCAGCCTCGACCACGCCGCCCATCTGCCGGCCGCGTTCCTCTCCGCCGGCCAACGCCGCCGCCTCTCGCTCGCCCGCCTGCTGACGGTCCGCCGCCCGGTCTGGCTGCTGGACGAGCCGACCACCGCGCTCGACGCCGCCGGCCAGGACATGTTTTGCGGGTTGATGCGGGAGCACCTGGAACGCGGAGGAATGATCATCGCCGCCACCCACATGCCGCTGGGGATCGAGGCGCGGGAGCTGCGGATCGGGGGTGTGGCGTGAAGTTCGACCAGCCTCAGCTTTCCTGCTCTGGTCCCCCGCGCTCTCGGCTTTCTTCGAGCCCAGGCTCCATCCTCTCCGTTCGCTCCCCCCTTGCGGGGGAGGGTCAGGGAGGGGGGTGCCACACGGTATGCTCCGTCAATTTGAATTCGAACGACGCTCGGTTGTTAGCGGTTTGCGGACGTCCTGCACCCTTCCCGGGGCTACCCCCCTCCCCTGCCCTCCCCCGCAAGGGGGGAGCGAGCGCAGCGTGCGCCTGGCCGGCTGCACCCGCCCATCAAATCTCAATCGGGGGCGCCCCATGACCGCCCTCTCCGCCCTTATTCGTCGCGATGTCCGGATTGCCCTGCGGGTCGGCGGCGGGGCGCTCATTGGGGTGCTGTTCTTCCTGACCGTGGTGGTGCTGATGCCGTTCGCGGTGGGGCCGGATCTGGCGCTGTTGTCGCGGCTGGGACCGGCGATCCTGTGGCTGGGGGCGCTGCTGGCGAGCCTGCTCACCCTCGACCGTCTCTTCATGGCCGACCACGAGGACGGCTCGCTCGACCTGATCACGATGAGCCGGACGCCGCTGGAACTGGCCTGCGCCGCCAAGGCACTGGCGCATTGGCTGGCCGCCGGCCTGCCGCTGATCGTCGCAACCCCCGTGCTCGGCCTCCTGCTCAATCTCGACATGGTCGCAACCGGCGCGGTGGCCCTCACCCTGCTGGCGGGAACGCCGGCCCTGACCTTCACCGGCATGATCGGCGCGGCGCTGGCGGTGACGCTGCATCGCGGCGGGCTGCTGATGGCGGTTCTGGTGCTGCCGCTGTCGATTCCGGTGCTGATCTTCGGCGTCGCGGCCTCCCAGGCCGTGATCGTCGGACCAATGTCGTTCGGCGCGCCGTTCTCGATCCTGTGCGCGCTGTCGCTCGTCAGCCTGGTGATCGGCCCCTTCGCGGCCGCCGCAAGCCTCCGGCACGGACTGGACTGATCTTGACCCCGATCAACTTTCGGTTCGCACTTTCGTGCTGATTGCCTGCGGCCCCTTGCCATGATTATCAGGTGACCATGACGCTGATCGACCTCGCCAACCCCTCGCGGTTCCTTGCGCTGACGGCGCGCGTGCTGCCGTGGCTTGCGGGGGCGACCGTGATCCTGCTGGCGCTTGGCCTCTATCAGTCGGCGCTGGCGCCCGACGACTATCAGCAGGGCGCCACCGTGAAGATCATGTTCATCCACGTGCCCAATGCATGGCTGTCGATGTTCGTCTGGGGTGTCATGAGCGTGGCCTCGCTCGGCACGCTGGTTTGGCGGCATCCGCTCGCCGACGTCGCCGCGAAAGCGGCCGCTCCAATCGGCGCGGCCTTCACCTTCCTCGCGCTGCTCACCGGCTCGCTGTGGGGCCGGCCGATGTGGGGCACCTATTGGGAATGGGACGCGCGGCTGACCTCGGTGCTCATCCTGTTCCTGATGTATCTCGGCCTGATGGCACTGTGGCGCGCGGTGGAAGATCCCTCGCGTGCGGCGCGTGCCGCGGCGGTGCTGACGCTGGTCGGCGCGATCAACCTGCCGATCATCAAGTTCTCGGTCGACTGGTGGAACACGCTGCACCAGCCGGCCTCGGTGATGCGCATGGGCGGCTCGACGCTCGACAAATCGTTCCTGATTCCGCTGCTGGTGATGGCGGTCGCGTTCACGCTCTTGTTCGTCACGCTGCATCTGGCGGCGATGCGCAACGAGATCTTGCGCCGCCGCGTCCGCTCCCTGCAAATGATGCAGGCGAGCCGCATGGCGTTTTCGAGCGAGGTGGGCGCCGGTTCGCGTGAAGAAAACGCGTCAAAAGAATTTGGGGCCGCATAACATGTCGCTCGGCCCCTACGCCTCCTTCATCGTGACGTCCTATCTCGCCGCAGCCATCGTGGTGGCGATCCTGATCGGCTGGATCGCGATCGACTATCGCAGCCAGACAGAGCGCCTGCGCGAACTGGAAAAGAGCGGCGTCACCCGCCGCTCGGGCCGCAGTGCCACGGAGCTGCGATGAGCGAGCACTCGACCTCCGCCACGCCGTCGCGCGGCACCTTCCTGGTGGTGCTGCCGCTGCTCGCCTTCATCTGCCTTGCGCTGCTGTTCTGGTTCCGGCTCGGCAGCGGCGATCCCTCGCGCATTCCCTCTGCGCTGATCGGCCGGCCCGCGCCGCAGACCACACTGCCGCAGCTCGACGGCCTGCAAGTTGGCGGCGCGCAGGTGCCGGGACTCGACCCGGCCGCGTTCATGGGCAAGGTCAGCCTGGTCAACGTCTGGGCGTCCTGGTGCGTGCCGTGTCACGACGAGGCGCCGCTCTTGACCGAGCTCGCCAAGGACAAGCGCTTCCAGCTCGTCGGCATCAACTACAAGGATGCGCCCGACAACGCGCGGCGCTTCCTCGGCCGCTACGGCAATCCGTTCGGCGTCGTCGGCACCGATGCCAACGGCCGCGCCTCGATCGAATGGGGCGTCTACGGCGTCCCCGAGACCTTCGTCGTGGGACGCGAAGGCAAGATCGTCTACAAGCTGGTCGGCCCGATCACGCCGGAGAATTTGCAGAGCGTGCTGCTGCCGCAGCTCGAGAAGGCGTTGAAGGCGGGAAGCTGACGCCGTCGTCGGTACCAGCGAAGCAATACCGCTGTCATGCCCCGGCTTGACCGGGGCATCCAGTACACCGCGGCTTCTCCGTATCCCTCTGCCGTCTCTGGAATACTGGATCGCCCGGTCAAGCCGGGCGATGACAGTTGAATGTGTGGCCAGCCTACCCCTTCCTCACATCCCCCGCTTCGGCCTCGCTCGCTTCCAGCGAGACCGGCGCGATGTGGTAGCGCTTGGTCAGCGGCATCTGCGCGATGGCGAAGATCATCGTCAGCGGCGTCACGCCAAAGACCTTGAAGTTGACCCAGAAGTCCGTGCTCTGGGTGCGCCAGACGATTTCGTTGAGCACCGCCATGCCGGCAAAGAACAGCGCCCAGCGGAAGGTGAGGATGCGCCAGCCCTGCGGGGTCAGGTTGAACATCTGGTCGAACATGATGGCGATGAAAGAGCGGCCGAACAACAGCCCGCCGCCGAGCACGGCTGCGAACAGGCCGTAGATGATGGTCGGCTTGACCTTGATGAAGGTCTCGTCGTGCAGCACCAGCGTCAGTGTGCCGAACACCAGCACAATCGCGCCGGTGACCAGCGCCATGATCGGCACGTGCCGCGTCACCACATAGGAGGCGATTATCGCCGCGACGATGGCGACCATGAACGCGCCGGTCGCGGCGAACAGATTGAACCTCGAATTCACGAAGAAAAACACGAGCAGCGGGCCGAGCTCGGTTGCCAGCTTGAACAGCGGATGCGGCTGGGTCTTGTCCATTACCTGACCTTTGTTGCCGTCATCACCCGCGAAAGCGGGTGATCCAGTACTCCGAGGCGCTTCGATCGACAACCAATAGCGCGGCGTACTGGATGCCCCGCCTGCGCGGGGCATGACGAGAGAAACCTACGATTCAATTCCGGCGATCGCCCGGGCGAAATCGCGCGCGGTGAACGGCGCGAGATCGTCGACGCCTTCGCCGACGCCGATGAAATGCACCGGCAGTTTGAACTTCTCGGCGAGCGCCACCAGAATGCCGCCGCGCGCGGTGCCGTCGAGTTTTGTCATCACGAGGCCGGTAACACCGGCCGTGCGGTGGAACGCCTCGACCTGCGACAGCGCGTTCTGGCCGACGGTGGCGTCCAGCACCAGGAGCACCGCATGCGGCGCCGTGCTATCCACCTTGCGGATCACGCGCACGACCTTCTCGAGCTCGTTCATCAGCTCGGCTTTGTTCTGCAAGCGGCCTGCGGTGTCGATCAGGAGCACGTCGATCGCCTGCTCCTTCGCCGCCGTCAGCGCGTTGAAGGCGAGGCTTGCCGAATCCGAGCCCTGCGCGCCTGATATCACCGGCGTCATGGTGCGCTCACCCCAGACCTTGAGCTGCTCGATCGCGGCGGCACGAAACGTGTCGCCGGCCGCCAGCATCACCTTGCGGCCTTCGGAGGCGAATTTCGCCGACAGCTTGCCGATGGTCGTGGTCTTGCCGGAACCGTTGACGCCAACTACGAGGATGACGAAGGGCTTTTTCGCCGCATCGATGTCGAGCGCTTTTGCGACCGGCACCAGCACCTTCTCGACCTCGGTGGCGACGACGTCCTTCACCTCATCCGCCGAGATCGCCTTGTCGTAACGTCCGGCGCCGACCGCGTCCGCGATGCGCACCGAAACCTCGGTGCCGAGGTCGGCGCGCAACAGCACGTCCTCGATGTCGTCGAGCATGGCGCGGTCGAGCTTGCGCTTGGTGACGAGATCGGCGACCGCGGTCCCGAGCGAGGCCGACGTGCGCTTCAGCCCGTTGGACAGGCGTCGCCACCAGCTCAGTTTGGGGGTGTCAGTGGTATCGTTCATGGTGGCGTGTTAGCCGTTCCGGCTCCTAAACGAAAGTCTCCAACGAAAGTCCTGATATTGCTCGATGTTCCCGAGTTGACTGCGGATGAAATCATGGCGCGCGTGCTTCACCGCGACGGGTTGATGCTGGTGATCGACAAGCCGGCGGGCCTTCCCGTGCATCGCGGCCCCAAGGGCGGGGCGAACCTGGAAGCATCCTTCGACGCGCTGCGATTCGGCCTGCTACGGCCGCCGGTGCTGGCCCACCGGCTGGACAAGGACACCTCGGGCTGCCTCGTGCTTGGGCGCCATCGCAAGGCGACCGCTTCGCTCGGCCTGCTGTTCAAGCACGGCAAGATCGGCAAGACCTATTGGGCCGTGGTCGAGGGCGGACCGGCCGAGGACGAAGGCACCATCGACCTGCCGCTCGGGCGCCTCAATGCCGAGCGCGGCTGGTGGCAGAAGCCGGACCCGGAAGGCCAGAAAGCGGTCACCAACTGGAAGGTGATGGGGCGGGGCGAGGGCCTGACCTGGCTTGCCATGGAACCGGTCACGGGCCGCACCCATCAATTGCGGGTGCATTGCGCGGCGCAGGGCTGGCCGATCGTCGGCGACAACATCTACGGCAACGGCCCGCGCTTCGGCGAGCCGCGGCTGCATCTGCATTCGCGCGAGATCGTGGTCCCGATCTCCCGCAACAAGGAGCCGGTGCGGGTGGTCGCGCCGGCCCCGCCGCACATGCAGGAGCGGCTCAGGACCTGTGGCTGGAACGGGGAATAGCGCCGCATGTTCGCTTAACCTCTCCCGCTTGCGGGAGAGGTCGGCGCGCAGCGCCGGGTGAGGGCTTTCTCCTCTTGGAGGTTCTCGGTTGCGGAGACACCCTCTCCCCGGCCCTCTCCCGCAAGCGGGCGAGGGAGCCCGCCGCCTTCGTGGCGGCAATCGAACCTGATCCCAACAGGCGCCGATGGTTTACGAAACGTTCAGTGCTCGCCTCTAATGATGCCGGTTGCTTAGAACAAGCTTCTTCGAACCGGCTCAGGACGAGCAACGCTTCATGCCGCAGGCCCAGCCATCGATCGTCGACGAAGTCGAGGGTGCGATTCGCGCCGGCTCGGACGAAAAGCGCCTGGAAACGGCGCGGCGCGTCACCGACCTGTTCCTGTCATCCGCCGGCAGCTTCAATGACGAGCAGATCGCGCTGTTCGACGACGTGCTCGAGCGGCTGATCAAGACCATCGAGCTGCGCTCGATCGCCGACATGGGCGCGCGCGTCGCACTTGCCGAGATCAGCGCGCAGCTTGCGCCGATCGCGCAGGCGCCCCCGTCCGTGATCCGCCGTCTTGCCGGCAATGACGAGATCAGGATCGCCGGCCCGGTGCTTCAGGAATCCGCGCGCCTCGACGATGCCGAACTCGTCGGGATCGCGACCACCAAGGGCGAGCAGCATCTGCTCGCGGTCGCCGGCCGCTGGTGGCTGAAGGACATCGTCACCGACGCACTGCTGGCGCGCCGCTATCCCAGCGTCAGCCGGCGCCTTGCCGCCAATCCCGGCGCACGGTTTTCGGCAAGCGGCTTTGCCGTCATCGTCGGACAGGCCGAACAGGACCCCGAACTGGCAGTGAGCGTGGGCGTGCGCGTCGATCTGCCGTCGGACCTGCGCCGTCAATTGCTGCGTTCGGCAACCGACGCCGTTCGCACCCGCCTGTTGTCGCGCGCCCCGCCGCATCTGTTCGAGGAAATCCAGAACGCCATCGCAAGCGTCGCGACCGGCGCCGATCGCGAGATGTCGGGGATCCGCGATTTCGTCGGCGCCAAACGCGCCGTCGCAAAGCTGAAGGAGACCGGCCAGCTCAACGAGGCAACGCTGCTCGGCTTTGCCGTGCAGCGGCGCTATGAGGAGACCGTCGCTGCGCTGGCAGCATTGTCCCTGTCCACCGTCGAGGTGATCCGGCCCCTGATGCAGAGCCTGCGCGATGACGGCCTGCTCGTGCCGTGCCGCGCAGCGCTGCTGAGCTGGGAGACGACCAGCGCCGTGCTGGAAAGCCGCTACGCCACCGGCACGATGAAGCCAGCTGACCTCGCCAAGGCCAAGGGCCATTTCGCCAGAATGACGCCGGAAAACGCAAGGCGCACGCTCAGGTTCTGGCAGGTAAGGGCGTCGTAGAGGAGCTCTTTTCCCCGCTCCCCTTGTGGGAGAGGGTGGCTCGCCGCGTAGCGGCGAGACGGGTGAGGGGTCTCTCTCCGCGCGCACTGCCGTGACATTTGAATTTGCGGATGCAACCCCTCATCCGGCGCTTCGCGCCACCTTCTCCCGCAAGGGGAGAAGGGAAAGCAGAGTCACACGGTCAGCCGCTCGCCATCCTCACCGCCAATTCTGAGCGGAACGACACTGCCCACCCGCGCCCCAGCCACCGCGACCGGCAGATAGTGCTCCGTGCGCCCCTGGCAGTCGCTTTCGATCAGCACGGCGCGGGTCGCGCCGACCTCGACCTGCAGGCGGCGCCGCAGCGCCGCTTCGCCGGCCGCGCGCAGGCGTTTCGCGCGATCCTTGATCACCGCGCCTGCGACCTGCGGCATCCGCGCGGCCGGGGTGCCGGGGCGCGGCGAATAGGGGAAGACGTGCAGGAAGGTGAGACCGCATTCCTCAACGAGGTCTCGCGAGCGCGCGAACATCTCTTCCATCTCGGTCGGAAAGCCCGCGATGATGTCGGCGCCGAGCGCAATGTCCGGCCGCAGGCGGCGCACCTGTTCGCAGAACGCAATCGCGTCGCGCCGCGAATGCCGCCGCTTCATGCGCTTCAAGATCATGTCGTCGCCGGATTGCAGCGACAGATGCAGATGCGGCATCAGCCGCGCATCATCTGCGATGGCATCGAGCAGATCGCTATCTGCCTCGATCGAATCAATCGAGGAGATGCGCAGCCGCTTCAGCTCCGGCACGTGCCGCAGGATCTGCTTCGTCAGCATGCCGAGCTTGGGCGCGCCCGGCAGGTCGGCGCCGTAGCTCGTGAGATCGACGCCCGTGAGCACGATCTCGGCGTGGCCGCGCTCCGCCAGCCCACGCACCTGCTCGACCACCGCGCCCATCGGCACCGAGCGCGAATTGCCGCGGCCGAACGGGATGATGCAGAAGGTGCAGCGATGGTCGCAGCCGTTCTGCACCTGCACGAACACGCGCGGCAGGCCGCTCGCAAAGCCGTCGATCAGATGCGGCGCCATCGCCTTCACCGCCATGATGTCACTGACCGCGATCTTGTCGCTGCTGCCGACATCGAACGCGGCGCGCGCATCGCGCCAGGCCCTCGCGTGCATCTTGTCGTCATTGCCGACGACGCGATCGACCTCCGCCATGCCGGCAAACATGTCGCTTTGCGTCTGCGCCGCGCAGCCGGTGACGACGATGCGCGAGCCGGGCCGCTCGCGCTTCAATTTGCGGATCGATTGGCGCGCCTGCGCGACCGCCTCGTTGGTGACCGCGCAGCTATTGATGACGATGGTGTCTGAGAGCCCTGCGCCCTCCGCCTCGCGGCGGATCACCTCGGCCTCGAAGGCGTTGAGGCGGCAGCCGAAGGTTACGACCTCGACGCCCATCAGGCGACCGAGGCGAACAGCGCCGGATCGAAATTGCCCTCATATTCGAAGGTCGCGGTGCCCGTCATCAGCACGTGATCGTCGCGCTCGCGCCATTCGATGCCGAGCTTGCCGCCGGGCAACGTGATCTCGACGCTGCGGTTGGCGCGCTTCAACCGCGCCGCCGCGACCGCGGTCGCGCAGGCGGCCGAGCCGCACGCCCTGGTGAGCCCGGCGCCGCGCTCCCAGGTGCGGATCGTGATGTGATCGCGATCGACGATGTGGGCCAGCGTGATGTTGGCGCGCTCGGGGAAGATCGGATGGTTCTCGAGCAGCGGACCAAAACGCCCGAGATCATAGGCGTTGACGTCGTCGACCCAGAAGATCGCGTGCGGATTGCCCATGCTCACCGCGGAGGGCGAATGCAGGATCGGCTTGTCGATCGGCCCGATCTGCAACTCGATGTAGCGGGTGTCGCGAAACTCCTCCGCCAGCGGAATGTCCTGCCAGCCGAACTTCGGCGCGCCCATGTCGACGGTATAGAGATCGGGGGCCGGTCCCTGCCAGCAGTTCAGAAGCCCCGCAGCGGTCTCGAACGCCGCGGTGGTCTGCCCGGTCTTCTCGAAAATCCGCCGCACCACGCAGCGCATGCCGTTGCCGCAGGCGCCGGCCTCCGAGCCGTCATTGTTGTAGATGCTGATGAAGGCCTCGGTGCCGTCGAGCCGCGGCTTCCGGAGCACCATGAGCTGATCGTAGGGCACGCCGTTCGCGGAGGCGACCGCACGCGCGTCGTCGGGCGTGACCGGCGCAGCCGAATCCCGCATGTCGACAACGACGATCTCGTTGCCGATGCCGTTCATCTTGGCAAATGCGTGATTGGCGAGCGCGCTCATGAAATGTCCTGAATTTCGCCTGTCTTATATGGCGATCATGGGACGGTTGGCCAGTCATTTGCCGCGTGTGCCCTATGACGCATCTGTCATGGGACGAATTTGGGCCATGCGTGTTAGATAGGCGCGTTCGCGCGAACCGGGACGCGCACGTGGTGCAAGAAAATGCGGGCAGGTCCTTGCTTGCCCTGGGGAGACACGTAATGACGAGCTTTTTCCGTCCTTTTCTGGCCGCGATGATCCCGGCAGCGGCCATTACCCTCTGCCTCTCCGGCGCGTTCGCCCAATCGCCGACCCCAGCACCGGCTGCCTCCGCAAGCCCCTCGCCAGCACCGGCGGCCTCGCCTTCACCGGCCGCCAGCGCGTCGCCCTCACCTGCGACGTCCCCGTCGCCGGCCCCGGCGGCCAGCGCCTCACCCTCGCCCAGCCCGACGGCGCCCCCCGCAGCAGCTACGACCCCGCCCGCCACCTCCGCCCCGGTTCAGACCGCCGATCCCTTTGGCCAGGAAATGACGCTGGAACCGAAGAGGGTCGTGATGGCCAAGGGCAGCGCCAACTGGGATTCCGCCTTCGACACGCTGATCGATTCGTTCAAGTCGCTGAACGCGCTTCTCGATAAGCAGGGCATCAAGCCCGCGGGCAATCCGATGATCGTCTACACCTCGACCGACGACACCGGCTTCACCTTCCTCGCCGAGATCCCGATCGATCAGGATCCGAAAAACCTGACGAAGGACATGAGCATCGGCAAGTCGCCGGAGGGCAAGGCGCTGAAGTTCGTCCATCGCGGCTCCTACGACAACATGGACAACACCTATGAGGCGATCACCAATCACCTCGACGACAAGAAGCTGGAAGCCAAGGACACCTTCATCGAGGAGTACCTCACCGATCCCCTGAAGACGGCCGAGGACAAGCTCGTGATCAATGTCTATGTGCCGCTGAAGTGAGCGTGATGAAAAAAGCAATTGCTGCCATTTTCGCCGCCGCGCTTGGCGCGACACCTGCGCTTGCCGACGATTTTCCGTCAGCGGTCTCGGTGAGCGGCGAGGCGACCGTGTCCGCGGCGCCCGATCTCGCGCAAATCGATGCCGGCGTCGCAAATGACGCGAAGACCGCGAAAGAGGCCTCCGACGCCAACAATGCGGCGATGGGCAAGGTGCTGCTGGCCTTGAAGGGCGCTGGCATCGAGGAGAAGGACTACCAGACCTCGCGGCTGTCGCTGCAGCCGCAATATGCAACCTCGTCCAAGACGTCGGACCGCGCGACCAGCATCGTCAGCTTCCGCGCCAGCAACCGCGTCACGGTCAAGATTCGCGACGTGACCAAGGTGGCCAGCGTGATCGACACGCTGGTGAGTGCCGGCGCCAATGATGTCGGCAACATTTCCTTCGAGGTGACGCAAGCCTCGAAGCTGCTCGACGGTGCCCGCGAGCAGGCGCTCGCGGACGCCCGCCGCAAGGCGGAGATTTATGCCAAGGCCGCCGGCGTCACGCTCGGCGCCCCCCTCAGCATCTCCGAAGGCGGCGGCCCGATGCCGCTGTTCAAGGGCCGCATCGCCGCTGCACCAATGGCCGCAGCCCCGGCGCAGGTCGCTCCCGGCGAGGAGACGCTGTCGGTGACGGTGAATGTGAGCTGGGCGATCAAGCCGGCGCAGTAGCGGCCACGCCGTCATTGCGAGCGAAGCGAAGCAATCCAGACTGCTTCCGCGGAAACAGTCTGGATTGCTTCGTCGCTTCGCTCCTCGCAATGACGGTCAGATCTCCACCACCTGCCCCGGCTTCAGCGCCACGAACCGCTCGCGCGGAACGTTCGCTGCATCGAGGGCCTCGAGCAGCGCCTGCGCCGGCGCATCGATGGCCTCATCCGTGAGCTGGAACGTGCCGTGGTGATGTGCGAGCGCAGCCTGCGCGCCGCAATCGATGAGCGCCCTCACCGCGTCTTCCGGGTTCATGTGCTGCTCGCGCATGAACCAGCGCGGCTCGTAGGCGCCGATCGGCAGGATCGCGAGCCGTAAAGGTCCGTGCGTTTCGCCGACGCGGCGGAAATGCGTGCCCTCGCCATAGCCGGAATCGCAGACGACGTAGATTTTCCCCGCGGGTGTCTCCAGCACGAAGCTCGCCCACAGCGCCCTGTTGCGGTCGAACAGGCTGCGCGCACTCCAGTGCCGTGTCGGCACGAGATGCACGGCAATGCCGCCGCCGAGCTCGACGCGGTCGTGCCAGTCGAACGCCTCGGCGCGGATCGCGCCATCGCGCTCACGCATGGTGAGATCATTGCCGAGCGGCGTGAGGACGCGCGGGGCAAAATTCTTGGCGAGCCGCGACAGCGTCGCGATGTCGAGATGGTCGTAGTGGCCGTGCGAGACCAGCACGACGTCGATCTTCGGCAGCTTGTCGAAGGCAATGCCGGGATCGTTGTGACGCTTCGGCCCGGCCCAGCCCACCGGCGAGACCCGCATCGACCAGACGGGGTCGACGAGGATGTTGAGACCGCTCGCCTGGATCAGCCAGCTCGCGTGGCCGACGAAGGAGAGCCGCACCTTGCCGCCGTTAACCGCCAGCGGCGGATAATCGGCATAGGGGCTCGGAACCCATTTCGGCCAGGCCGACCGGTCGCGCTTGCCGCCAAATTGCCAGCGCAGGACCTCGCGAAGCGATTTCGGCGGCACCCCGTCGGGATCAAAGAACTTTTCGCCGTCGAAGTGATCGGACGGCGGGCCGGAATAGCTCTTAATGCTGCGGCGGGTCATTTAACGGCCCGAATGGCCCCAAAATAAAGGTTCCGGCAAGGAATAAGCAGCCGGACCGGCCCCTTCAAGATGCGGCATTGCGGCTTGTTTCCTTGACTTTTGCGGCTTGCGGGGGTTTAAGGCCGCACCACTTCTCGGAAAGGCTTTCTTTTCGACCCGCCGACTGGCCCCGCGAGGCCAGAGGTCAACGCCCGACAGCGCGATGCGCCCTCGGGCGCAAAGGTGTTTGCAAGATCGCATTTGGCTTCGGGCCACGACCCGAGCAAGTGGTCATCCCCCGCGAAGGCGGGGGATCCAGTATTCCAGAGGCAGCTCGGCTTGAACCGCGCCGCCGCGGCGTACTGGATGCCCCGGTCAAGCCGGGGCATGACAGTGGTGAACGCGACAACCCTGCGCAAGCAGGACAAAGGACGACTTCATTGTTCGACAATCTGTCGGAAAGGCTTGGCGGCATCCTCGATCGTCTGACGGGGCGCGGTGCGCTGACCGAAAAGGATGTCGACGCCGCGATGCGCGAGGTTCGCCGCGCGCTGCTGGAGGCCGACGTTGCGCTCGAAGTGGTGCGCAGCTTCACCGAGCGTGTGCGCGAGCAGGCGATCGGCGCCACCGTCGTGAAGTCGGTCACTCCCGGCCAGATGGTCGTCAAGATCGTCCATGACGAGCTGATCAACACGCTTGGTGCCGAAGGCCAGACCATCGACGTGAATTCCGTGCCGCCGGTGCCGATCATGATGGTCGGCCTGCAAGGCTCCGGTAAGACGACGACCACCGCAAAGCTCGCCCGCCGCCTCGTCCAGCGCGACAAGCGCAAGGTGCTGATGGCTTCGCTCGACGTCTACCGTCCGGCGGCGATGGAGCAGCTCGCGGTGCTCGGCCGCGATCTCGACATCCCGACGCTGCCGATCGTGGCTGGGCAGCAGCCGCCGCAAATCGCAAAACGCGCGCTGGAAGCCGGCAAGCTCGGCGGCTACGACATCGTGCTGCTCGACACCGCCGGCCGCACCACGCTCGACGAAGAGATGATGGCTGAGGCCGCCGCGATCAAAGCCGCCGCCAACCCGCACGAAGTGCTGCTGGTCGCGGATAGCCTCACCGGCCAGGACGCCGTGAACCTCGCGCGCTCCTTCGATCAGCGCGTCGGCTTGACCGGCATCGTACTGACGAGAGTGGACGGCGACGGCCGCGGCGGCGCCGCGCTGTCGATGCGCGCCGTCACCGGCAAGCCGATCAAGCTGATCGGCACCGGTGAAAAGACCGACGCGCTGGAGGATTTTCACCCCGACCGTATCGCCGGCCGTATCCTCGGCATGGGCGACGTGGTGTCGCTGGTCGAACGGGCCGCTGCCAATATCGACGCCGAGAAGGCCGCACGCACCGCCGAGCGGATGCGCAAGGGCCAGTTCGACCTCAACGACATGCGCGAGCAGCTCTCGCAGATGGCGAATATGGGCGGCATCAGCGGGCTGATGGGCATGATGCCCGGCATCTCCAAGATGAAGAACCAGATCGCCGCCGCAGGGATCGACGACAAGATCCTGAAGCGCCAGGTCGCGATCATCGATTCCATGACGCGCGAGGAGCGCCGTCATCCCGACCTGCTCAAGGCGAGCCGCAAGAAGCGCATCGCCGCGGGAAGCGGCCAGAGCGTCGAGCACGTCAACAAGCTGCTCAAGATGCACCGGAACATGGCCGACGTCATGAAGGCGATGGGCTCGGGCAAGCGCGGCCCGCTCGCCGGCATCGCACAGGCGATGGGCTTTGGCGGCGGCATGAAGATGCCCTCGCCCGAGGAGATGAAGGCGTTGCAGGAGAAGATGCAGGGCGCGGGCGGCGGACAGGGCTTGCCCAACCTGCCGAAGGACCTGCCCGCGGGCCTGCGCCAGGGCCTACCGAATGTGCCGGGGCTCACGGGCCTCAGCAACAAGCCGACCCTTCCCGGGCTTGGTGGCTTCCCCGGACTTGGGAAGAAGAAGTGACCTCGACCGTCATTGCGAGCGAAGCGAAGCAATCCAGAGATGCTTCCACGGAAACAGTCTGGATTGCTTCGTCGCTTCGCTCCTCGCAATGACGAACCAACCTTTGAATTAACAGCTACTCAGGAGACCAGAATGTCAGTCGTTATCCGCCTCGCGCGCGCAGGCACCAAGAAGCGCCCCGTCTATCACGTCGTCGTCGCCGACTCGCGCTTCCCGCGCGATGGCCGCTTCATCGAGCGTCTCGGCTACTTCAACCCGCTGCTGCCGAAGGACAACGAGACCCGCCTGAAGCTCGACATGGACAAGGTGAAGGCCTGGCTCGCCAAGGGCGCGCAGCCGTCGGACCGCGTGATGCGCTTCCTCGACGCTGCCGGCGTCAAGAAGCGCGAAGCACGCAGCAACCCGCAGAAGGCCGTGCCGCGCAAGGAGCGCAAGGCGCAGGCCGAAGCCGCCGCGAAGGCGTAAGGCTAGCTCATGCCGGCGCTGGTCTGCGTCGCGCGGATCGGCGCCGCGCATGGTGTGCGTGGCGCGGTCAAATTGTGGACCTTCACCGAAGATCCCTTTGCCGTGCGGCGCTATGGTCCGCTTCTCACCAAGGATGGCAAGCGCCAGTTCGAGGTCGCCCAAGCGCGTGAAGCCAAGGACCATCTGGTCGCGACGTTCAAGGGCGTCACGACCCGCGATGATGCCGAACGGCTCAACGGCATCGAGCTCTACGTCGCGCGCGAAAAACTGCCCGCGACCGACGAGCATGAATATTACCACACAGACCTGATCGGGCTCGCCGCCGTCACCGCGGCCGGCGATGTGCTCGGCCGCGTGCTCGCGATCCACAATTTCGGCGCCGGCGACATCATCGAAATCGCCCCGCCGAAAGGCACGACGCTGCTGCTGCCGTTCTCCAACGCGGTGGTGCCGGAGGTCGATCTCAACGGCGGCCGCGTGGTGATCGAGCTGCCGCAGGAAATCGAGGGCGAGGACGAAGAACCCTCCACAAGTCGTCCCCGCGAAGGCGGGGACCCGTAACCACAGGCCGTGGTTTTGGCTAAGCTGATTGCTATGACGAACTCCTCACCCTGGCGCGCGACGGTGCTGACGCTGTTTCCGGAGATGTTTCCGGGACCGCTGGGCGTGAGCCTGGCTGGCCGGGCGCTGGCCGCGGGCCTCTGGGAGCTGGAGGCGCGGGACATCCGGGCGTCCGCGACCGACCGCCACCGCAGCGTCGACGACACGCCGGCCGGTGGCGGGCCGGGCATGGTGCTGCGGGCGGATGTCCTGGCCGCAGCCATCGATGCCACTGAGGTCGGCGAGGTGCGGCCAAGGCTCCTGATGAGCCCAAGGGGTCGGCCATTGACCCAGGCCCGCGTCGTCGAGCTGGCAAAGGGCCCTGGCCCCCTGATCGTCTGCGGCCGGTTCGAGGGGATCGACCAGCGGGTGATCGATGCGAGGGGCCTGGAGGAGGTCTCGATCGGCGATTACGTGCTCTCCGGCGGCGAAATCGCGGCGCTGGCGCTGATTGACGCCTGCGTCCGACTCTTGCCGGGGGTGATGGGCAAGCAGGCCTCGGGAACCGAGGAAAGCTTCTCGGACGGCCTCCTGGAATACCCCCAATACACCCGTCCGCAGCTGTTTGAGGGGAGTCCGATCCCGGAGATCCTCACCTCCGGCGACCACGCCAAGGTCGCGGCCTGGCGGCGGGCCGAATCCGAGGCCCTGACGGCCGCCCGGCGGCCTGATTTGTGGGAAAAAGCGGCGAATCAGGCCTCCGGCCAAAAAACGCCAAAAAGCACGACAGACGGGTGACAAACGCTCCCGCTTGCCTTATAGGAGCGGCCAAATCCGCAATGGCTGGATAGACGAATTTCGCGCAGCCCCCTCTTTTTCGTGGCTGGGCGCGCCGATGGAGAATTACCCATGAACCTGATCAAGCAGCTCGAAAAAGAGCAATTCGACAAGCTCTCCGCCGGCAAGGAGATTCCGGAATTCGCCCCCGGCGATACCGTGATCGTCAACGTGAAGGTCGTCGAAGGCGACCGCACCCGCGTGCAGGCCTATGAAGGCGTCTGCATCGGCCGTTCCGGCGGTGGCCTCAACGAGAGCTTCACCGTGCGCAAGATCTCCTACGGCGAGGGCGTCGAGCGCGTGTTTCCGCTGCTCTCCCCGATGATCGACTCGATCAAGGTGGTGCGTCGCGGCAAGGTGCGTCGCGCCAAGCTCTATTACCTGCGCAATCTCCGCGGCAAGTCGGCCCGCATCGTCGAGAAGCAGGACCGCGCGGCTGCAGTCAACGAGTAATCTACGAAACAGGCGGATCGGCAAAAAGCGCGGGGCTTGGCTCCGCGCTTTTTTGTTGCGCTCACGCGTCATTGCGAGCCCAGCGAAGCAATCCAGACTGTCTCCGCGGATGCATCCCTGGATTGCTTCGCTGCGCTCGCAATGACGAACTTGAAGCTCTCGCGATTTCGTCGCGCTGTGTTATATACGACTAGAATGTTTCCAGATCGGACCAGCAACGAGCCTATCAAGCGCATCGTCATCGACGATCGCTCGCGGCTGCCTGGCCGGTTCTTCGGACGCTTTGCGACCGCGGCAACGTCAGAGCTTAGGCGCGCAGCTTGAACGCTGTGCTGACGATTTTGTTGCTCCGCGCGTAACCCGCGCTCTTCCGCTCACACAACAGTCCCGGAGCTCACGCTCATGTCCAAACCGACCACGCTGTACGACAAGATCTGGAACGACCACCTGGTGCACGAAGCCGAGGACGGCACCTGCCTGCTCTATATCGACCGCCATCTGGTGCACGAAGTCACCTCGCCGCAGGCCTTCGAAGGGCTGCGCACCACCGGGCGCAAGGTGCACGCGCCCGAAAAGACGCTCGCCGTCGTCGACCACAACGTGCCGACCACCGATCGCACCAAGCCGAACCCCGATCCGGAGAGCATCGAGCAGATCAAGGCGCTCGCCGAGAACGCCAAGGAATTCGGCATCGAATATTACAACGAGTTCGACAAGCGTCAGGGCATCGTCCATGTCATCGGCCCCGAGCAGGGCTTTACGCTGCCCGGCACCACCATCGTCTGCGGTGACAGCCACACCTCGACGCATGGCGCCTTCGGCGCGCTCGCGCACGGCATCGGCACGAGCGAGGTCGAGCACGTGCTGGCGACGCAGACGCTGATCCAGAAGAAGGCGAAGAACATGCGCGTCACCGTCGACGGCAAATTGCCGGAGGGTGTGACGGGCAAGGACATCATCCTGGCCATCATCGGCGAGATCGGCACCGCCGGCGGCACCGGCTACGTGCTGGAATACGCCGGCGATGCGATCCGCGCGCTCAGCATGGAAGGCCGCATGACGGTCTGCAACATGTCGATCGAAGGCGGCGCGCGCGCCGGTCTGGTCGCGCCCGACCAGAAGGCGTTCGACTTCCTGCGCGGCCGTCCGAAGTCGCCGCAGGGCGCCGCCTGGGATGCCGCGATGCGCTATTGGGAGGGCTTGCGCTCCGACGACGGCGCGCATTTCGACCACGAGTTGCGGCTGGATGCAGCCAAGCTGCCGCCGATCGTGACCTGGGGCACCTCGCCTGAGGACGTCATCTCGGTGACCGGCCTGGTGCCGGATCCGGACAAGATCGAGGATGAAGCCAAGCGCCTCTCCAAGCATCGCGCGCTGAAATATATGGGCTTGGCCGCGGGCACGAAGATCACCGACATCAAGCTCGATCGCGTCTTCATCGGCTCCTGCACCAACGGCCGCATCGAGGACCTGCGCGCCGCGGCGAAGATCGCCGAGGGCAAGACCGTCAGCGCCCATGTCAACGCCATGGTCGTGCCGGGCTCCGGCATCGTGAAGGAGCAGGCTGAAGCGGAAGGTCTGGACAAGATCTTCATCAAGGCCGGTTTCGAATGGCGTGAGCCGGGCTGCTCGATGTGCCTCGCCATGAACCCGGACAAGCTGAAGCCAGAAGAACGCTGCGCCTCGACCTCGAACCGCAATTTCGAGGGCCGCCAGGGCTTCAAGGGCCGCACGCATCTGGTCTCGCCGGCGATGGCGGCCGCGGCTGCGATCGCCGGCCACTTCGTCGACGTCAGGGATTGGCGCTGAGCCACTCCCGCGCAATTTCTAATGATCCCGGCAAGCCTGCCTTAAGCGGCATGCCGGAGACTTCATCCTCGCGACAAGCTCGCGAGGATGAAAACGCCATGGCCAACAAACCGGAATATGTCGATCTCGTCAGCGATGCGACGCGCCAGCATCGGCGGCGCGCCGCGCCGTTGCGCATCGTCGCCAAGCCCGTGATCGAGGAAACCTCGCGCCTCAGCCGCTGGCCGCCGGCGATGTTCCGGCAATGGAAGCTCGACAATCTGATGCGCTGGAAGTCGGCATCCTGGAAGCTCAGGGATTAGCTGTTTGCTATTGATGTCATTCCGGGGCTCGCGAAGCGAGAACCCGGAATGACCACAGCTCACATCACCAATAGCGGTGCCGCCAGCCCCAGTGATGCCAGCGATGCCAATGGTGCTAGCGGCAGATGCGGCGCGGACCCCAATAGGTCCAGATCACCCGGCAGCGGCGCGGATAGCTGTAATAGGGATAGTAGCCGCCGTAGAAGCGCCGGTGGAAGTAATGATGCCGGTAGTAGGAATGGTAGATTCCATAGTGACGATATCCGCCGTAACGGAAGCCACCGTTGCGATAGCCGCCGCCGTGAAAGGCCGGCGCGGCACGGAAGCCACCGCCGTGGAAACCGCCGCCATGGAAGCCGCCGACATGCGCTCCGCCACCGCCGTGAAAGCCTCCGCCACCGTGAAAACCTCCACCACCACGGAAGCCTCCACCATGGCCGCCACCGCCACCACCGTGACGGACTTGCGTGACCATGTCATCGGCCGCGGCTTTCGCTGCCGGTAAGGCGACCGGATTGATCGGGGTCAGCGCCTCGGCGCGCTGCGCAGCCCCTGCCGACAGCATCAGCACTGCCGCGGCCGCAAGCCCGAACAAGCGGATCACGCCTGCCCGGGAATCAACACTCCTCAGCATCAAACCCTCCTGAATCTGGACAGCGCAGTTGTGTGCTCCCGTCTCCAAATGAGAGGCGGGCTTGGCGGGCGCTGTTCATGTGCGGTCGCTCCCCAAGATTAAATTAGGGACAGCGACGTGAATGCCTCATGAATGAACGAGGACGCAGAAGATCGCTGCGGCGCGGGGGAGTGTGCAGTTGTGCCAACCTAGAGCGCGCCGTCACCACCACGGCCCGAAGCCGAGCACGAAGGGAGCGGGCACGCTGTAGGGATAGGGCCGATAAAAGACGGGCCGCGCGTAGTAGTGCGGCTGATAGGGTACGTGCCGAACGCTACGCATGTATCGGTCGTGACGCCGCACGCCGAAATCAACCGTTCGCACTGAGACCTGCTGCTGTGTTGCGATCGACGTTGCCGCAACCGACGCATCAGGTAATGCCATCGCCAATCCCAAAGCGACGACGATCACGATCGCTGCCTTCATGACAATCTCCATGCCGCCAGCATGGAGCCTTCACTACGTCATCTGCAAGCGAAAACAGGCCCGGTTATCCGGGCCTGTTTTGCCGCCGATCGACGCGTCACCACCAGCGCCGGTGATGCCAATGGTGCCAGCGCCAATGATGATGGTGCCAGCCATGCCAATGCACTTCCGTCGTTGTAGCAGCGACATCCTGCACCGCTTGCGCGGCGCCGGGATTGATGAGGGACACGGCCTGCGCACGCTCAATGGGCACAGCACACATGAGTACCGCTGCGACGGCAGCGAGACCGAGCACCTTGACCTTCTTGGATTGCATGTCGTCCTCCTCCGACCTCGATTGTGTGACGCAATTCAGCATGACGTCACGGAGCAGGACGCTAGAGGCGACGGGCTGAATCGTATATGAATGAACGCGCCGCAAAGATGAACGCGAAGGAAATGAACGCGAAAGACCTGCGGCCAGATACTTTCGAGATCCGCGCAACGCATTTCGTTTGCGCCAAAAAAACCAACCGTCAATGATCGGCGTATCTTCTGGACGGCTAAAGCGCGATGAAATTGGGATGAACCGTCATCGCGCTTTAGGTTTTTGTTTGCGCATGATCTTTTCGGAAAACCGCTTCGCACTTTGCGCTAACGCGGCCCTTCGGGTCCGGATCATGCTTTAGATGCAGGAGATGATCATGGCACAGTCTCGCGGTGGGCTGCCGGTTTCTCGCCTTGCTGTTTCAACGGTCACGCTGTTCGGCTCGGAGGCGGCGCTTGCCGCACAGGGACCGGGCGTCGAGGCCGGCACGGCGAGCCCGTTCGCGCAAGCGGTGATGGCGATCCTGGTCTATGGCGCGTCCGCGCTCGTCGTCGGCGTCGGCCTGATCGGCGCGCTGCGCGGTCGTTAGGCGAGAGGCGTCAACCGCGCCGCCAATAGCAGCTCATGCGCGGCACGATCACAGTGCCGCTCGGCCGATATTCCTGCACATAGGTGGCGTTGCATTCCCGCACCGCGTCCGGGCCGGGATAGTAGCGCGGATAGACCCCGTCCGGCGTCTCGTAGGGCACCACGCGCAACCGCGGCCGGCGGCGCAGCGGCGGCGCATCCGGCGGCACCGCCTGGGCCAACCGGACTTCGGCGCCAGTCGTCTGGGCTTTCGCACCGGAATCAAAAAACAGCGAAAACAACCCCATGCAAAGTAAGATCTGGCAAAGTAAGATCTGTGCCGCTGTTCCCGCCCGCATCGTACCACCCACCTGAACTGTCCCCATCAAGGCGCCGTACGCTCCCCGTTTTGGCGACGCGCGTCAACCTCACCGCGATCATAAAGCCGGATGCATCGCCGGGGAACCCGCGCTAAGAGAAGGCATGTGGACGGAATTGAAAGCGCCTTCGCTCGCCGAAATGGAGGTGGTGGCGCATGACATCTTCGAGCGCCTGCCCAAGCACTTTCGCGATCTCTGCGAAGGCGTGATCATCCGCGTCGAGGACTTCCCGACCGAGGAGGTCCTGGACGAGATGGACTGCGAGAGCGAGTTCGACCTGCTCGGTCTGTTCCAGGGGGTCGGCCTGCCGCAGCAGAGCCTTGGTGACGTCGCGCGGCTGCCGAACATGGTCTGGCTCTACCGCCGGCCGATCCTGGACTACTGGGCCGAACACGAGGAGAGCCTCGGCCATATCGTCCGCCATGTGCTGATCCACGAGATCGGGCACCATTTCGGCCTCTCGGACGACGATATGGCCGCGATTGAGGCTCAGGCGGATTGAAGCGCCGCAGCAAGTGCGGTGCGCTCCCTCCCCCGTTTGCGAGGGAGGGCTGGGGAGAGGGTGTCCCCGCAATGGGACAGCCCCCTAGAGGAGAGAGCCCTCACCCGCGCCTTCGGCGCGACCTCTCCCGCAAGCCGGAGAGGTGAAATCCCGATGCCGCGCCAGCGCAGCCCTTATCTGCTGAATTTGGTCTAGGATTTGGGCCCCGATCGCGATAAATAGCCGTTCCCCTGACCTGACCGGGAAGCGCAACCATGGACAAGTTCACTACGCTGGAAGGCGTCGCGGCGCCGCTGAAGATCATCAATGTCGACACCGACATGATCATTCCGAAGCAGTACCTGAAGACCATCAAGCGCACCGGCCTCGGCAAGGGGCTTTTCTCCGAGCAACGCTACAAGGACGACGGCAGCGAGAATCCGGACTTCGTGCTCAACCAGCCGGCCTACCGCAACGCCAAGGTGATCGTTGCGGGCGACAATTTCGGCTGCGGCTCGAGCCGCGAGCACGCGCCCTGGGCGCTGCTCGACTTCGGCATCCGCTGCGTGATCTCGACCTCGTTCGGCGACATCTTCTACAACAACTGCTTCAAGAACGGCATTCTGCCGATCCGCGTCAGCCAGGAAGACCTCGACAAGCTGTTCGACGACGCCGAGCGCGGCGCCAATGCAACGCTCACCATCGACCTGCCCAACCAGGAGATCCGCGGCCCCGACGGCGGCAAGGTCAAGTTCGAGATCGATCCGTTCCGCAAGCACTGCCTGATCAACGGCCTCGACGACATCGGCCTCACGATGGAGAAGAAGGCCTCGATTGACACCTACGAGGAGAAGCTCAAGCGCGAACGCGCCTGGGCCTGAGATTTTATTGTTTGAGCATGATCTATTCGGAAAACCGCTTCACACTTTTCCGGATCATGCTCTAGTTCCGTTTCGAGCCCCGGTGCGATGCGCGCCGGGGCTTTTTCTTTGCCCTCTTGTGCTTTGCCCTCTTGCGTTTGTCATTTATAGCTTCCGCGCATGTTGCCTGATGTCGTCACCTTCTGGCATGGCCCGATGGACGCGCTGCGCCAGACCTGTCTGCGCTCGCAGCTCGCGGCCGGGCACAAGGTCACGGTCTACAGCTTCGACACCATTCCCGGCCTGCCCGCGGGTGTCGGCAATGCCGAGGCCGAAGCGATCCTGCCGCACGCGTTCTCGGAAAGGCTGCGGCCGCCGCAGCCGGACGGAAGCTGGCGCGACTGGACCACGCTTCAGTTCAGCGACTTCTTCCGCATGAAGCTGATGGCGCAACGCGCGGGCCTGTGGCTCGACGCCGATGTGCTGCTCCTGAAACCGGTCGAGATCGATCCCGCAAAACCCTATTTCGCCTGGGAGCGGCCGCGCCAGCTCGGTAACTCCGTGCTGTATCTGCCGGCGGAGCACGGCATCGTCCGCGCATTCGAGGCGCTGATGGAGCAGGAGGAGCTGACGCCGGACTGGCTGTCGCTGCGCCATCGCCTGACGTTTGCACTGCGCCGCCTGCGCGGCGGTTCGAACCGGCTTTCGGATATTCGCGTCGCGATCTATGGGCCCGCCGCACTGACCGCGCTCGCGCGCCGCTTCGGCGAACTGAGCTGCGCGTTGCCGAAGCAATCGTTCTACGCCGTGCACGCCGAGCCAAAGCTGTTCTTCGCGCCGTCGAACTATCTCGGCCTCGTCGCCAACCCCGAGATCATCGGCCTGCACATCTCGCCCAAGGGACGCGGCGGCCAGAAGCCGATTCCCGGCAGCCTGTATGCCTGGGCGGCGGAGCGGTTCATCTAGCTTTGCTTTCGTGTCCCGGACGCGGTGCGGCACATAGTGCCGCTCCGCAGAGCCGGGACCCACCTACCTGCATGGGCCCCGGCTCAGCAGCGCACCGCTTGCGCACTGCGCTGCGTCCGGGGCACGAGATCAGCGGCCTCGTCGTTCCTATTTGATCCAGCGCAACGCAATTTCCTGCATGTCTGCTCTACTCCCTTCAATACCGCCGAATGGAGCGTCGAGATGAGCACCCAGAGCAGACCCTATCCCGTGGTTCAGGATCTCATCGATTCCTTTGCCGGCTGGCTGAAGCATCGCCGCGAACTGAACGAGATGCGGCAGCTCGATCGTTCCGATTTCAACCGGATCGCGAGCGATCTGCGGCTGTCGCCGGATGATCTCGAAGAGCTGGTCCGTCACGGCCATCATGCCGCAGACGAACTGCCGAAGATGCTGGCGCAGCTCGGCATCAGCGAGGAGCAGCTCGGCCGCGCGCAGCCGCTTCTGCTGCGCGACATGGAGCGCCTCTGCGCGCTGTGCAACGAAAAGGCGCACTGCCACCGCGATCTCGCCGACGGCACCGCCGCCGAGAACTACGGGGGTTATTGCCCGAACGCCTCAACGCTGGAGACGCTGGATCGCACGGGCAGCGCGCCGCACTAGACGCGCGGCGGGAGCATTCGCCAGGTCGAAGGCGGCAACTATTGGCAGGTATGGACCTGTCCGTCATAGCCCCTGTAGGTCCCGGAGGATGGATTATAGGTTCGATACTGCTGGCAGTTGGGGCCGGCACTCTGGCTCACAGCCCGGCGCCGTTGTCGGCCTGTTTCGGTTACTCTGTTCTCTTGTTCACCTTGCTCTGGCGCAACGCCAGCAGACTGCTTAACGGCCGGCGAATCTTCGACTGCAATCGCCTTCTTCTCTTCCATGGCCTGGCGCACTTGTGCCAATTCAGTCGCCAGCGACTCGGCCCGATCGTGCTCCTGCTGGAGAGACTGCCGCAATTCCGCTGTCTCGTTCTCGATTGACTGCCTGGGTCGTTGCACCACCTCGCTCGCCCCGCTGCTGTCGCGTGAACGCACCAGTCCCGTCGTCTCGGTTCTACTTCGCACCTTCGCGACGTCCCCCTCGAGCGCAGTGGGGGCGGAGAGTCCTCGGGGATTCAGCATTGTCCGCTGCAAATAGACGCCGCCAATCGCACCTGCGATGACCATTGCGGCAATCCACCAACGTGCAGTTCCTCGTCGCTCGTGCAGTGGCACAATCTGAACGGTCTCTGCAAGCGTTGAGCCGATCGCGGTGGCGGACCGCGCGAGGGGTATACCGGACGGCGAGGGCTTGTAAAAACTGTAACACGGGTACCAATGTGATGGCGTCAGCTGGCTCGCTTCGCCATATTCGCCGATCCATTCATCGGTCTCGGTCGACCACCGGGCAACCTCAAAGCTTCCGCTCGCTTCATCCTCGAGCACGATGGTGTGCCCATTCTTTGGTGCAGTCTCAATCGGATAGCGCATGCCAATGGCGCCTCTTCAACTTGACGCGTTGGTCAATGATGACCTGCGCCGGCTGGGAATTCAGGAAAGTCGCATCGCTTTCATTTTGTCAGCACCGACTGTGATCCTCGCCCTGCTGAGAATGTACGTTGAGGTGACCATAATTATGGCTAGAGCTATGCAGCAGTAATCGCGCGATGACGTTCCCCGGCGGTTCCTGCGGCCGCCTCAATCAGCGAAGGGCAGCTCGGCCGCGCGCCCTCGCACCGTGTCTGTGCGCAATGCGGCCGCAACCTCGTCAGCGGCACCGCCGCGGCGCGCCGCACTGACGAGCAGTCTACTGGGTCAGTTTATAGCAATGCCCGCCGCCCCTGTGCTTTACACGCGCGCGGCAAGTATCCAGCGTCGAAAATGAGCAGTCAGGTTGTCCTGCGGCTTTCGCCCCTCTTAACTGCGCACAGAACGTGGCCGCATTGGCAGAGTCTTGAGAACAAAGAACGAAGCCCATCGAGAGAACCATCATCGCGGAGATCAGCGCCAGCTTTGAACGCGACATATCAATTCCTCCTATGAGGTTTGCCCCAATCTTCTCCTTTGAGATTGCCAGAACGTGCTGCTCGTTCAGTGGTTGCTAAGCGCGCGAGAGCAAGGCTTCAAAATCCCTATTCGGCAGCCGTTCGCAGTCGCGGCTAGTTCGCCGGGTGCCTGGAGATTTCTGACAGCCGCGGAATGTCCACCCGCTGCAGGGTTCCGTCGAAGTGAAATGGGCTTGCGCCACATCATCCCGATCGCGCTTCTTGGCGACGAAAGTACGTGTAGGCCCCGACGGTGAGATAATTGGTCAAGACTGCGATCACATTCCAGATGACGATGTTCCTCGAGCCGATCGATACGCCATAGATCACCCAGAGAATTTGGAAAGTACCCGTGATGGCCGCCATTCTAGGGTTCATGCCGACGCTGGAGCGCCGCTTCAGCATGGCAATGAGGTCGGGCAGAGCGGCGAAGGTCGTCCCGAATCCCGCCGCGAAGCCGATGATCTGATTGAGATCCATCACCTCTCCTCTCAACGCCCGAACAAAAACCGGCTCTGTCCCTCACTGCCATCGGGCAGTCGCGAGAGTGTGGCAGTCTGGGACGAAACGCGCATCGTGATCGAGAGTGCCGCTGCGGGCGGCGCCAATGCGGATCTTGATGGTGCGCGGGCAGGCAAGGTTTGTGGCACGCCCTTATTCGACGGCACGTAAGACAATCCCGCTTACTCAATTGCGCGGGCGATCAAAACCATCTCCGACTTGTGAACACATGGAACCGATCAGCCGACAAGAGACTTTTCGGTCTGTGTTAAACGTGACCGCGCGTATCAAGCCGATCAGGGGCAGCACTTCAAGTCAGGACGGGAGTGTTCAATGTCAGACCTTGTTGCGATCGTGTACCCATCCGAAGCCAAAGCAGAGGAAGTTCGGCAGAAAATTCTCAAGCTCCAGAAGGAGTACCTGATCGCGATCAATGATGCCGTGATCGCGGTCAAGACAGGGGACTCCGTCAAACTCAATCAGCTCGTGAACACGACGATGGCGGGCGCCGCGAGCGGCAGCTTCTGGGGACTGCTGTTTGGATTGGTGTTCCTGAATCCTCTCATCGGCGTGGCTCTCGGTGCCGGCGCAGGCGCATTGGGCGGCGCGCTGACCGACTTCGGGATCAGAGATCAGTTCATGAAGGATCTCGCCGCGAAGGTGAAATCGGGAGATGCCGTTCTGTTCCTGCTGATCCAGAGCATGACCGCAGACAAGGTTCTCAACGAGATCAAGGATGTGGGAGGAACGGTTCTCAAGACCTCGCTCGATGAAAAGAAGGAACAGCACCTGCGCGATGCCCTCGCAGCCGCAACTCAGTCCAAGGCTGCCTAGCTAGACTGCCTGGCGTTATGACTCCGACATTGCAGCACACGGCTGTGGCCATTCAGCCGGCGCGTGTCCTGCGCTGTCACGAGCGAGGAGCAAATCATGCGAAAATCGACTTTATGGGTACTCGCTCTTGCGGCCGCTTCGGCAGCGGTCATGACGACCGGCGGTCCTTCGCAGGCGAGCCTCATCGCACCACTGGGCGCGCGCGAGGTTGCCGATCAGCTTCGCCTTGCGGACACAGTCCAGTTCACCTGGAGAGGCCACCGTTACTGTTGGTACAACGGCGGATGGCGTGGCGGCGGCTGGTACCGATGCGGCTTCAATTGGCGGCGCGGCATGGGCTGGGGCGGTCCGGCAGGCTGGCATGGGTGGCGACGGCCACATCAGCGCCCGGTGGCACGCCCACCGACAGTTCGCCCGCCGGCAGCGCGCCCACCGAGGCCAGGTCGGCCGGGGCCAAGTCGACCAGGGCCAAGTCGGCCGGGAACGCAGCGACCGCAAACACTCCCTGAGCGCATTCCGAACAGGTGATAGCCACCGCTTTGCCCGGCCGCAGGCGTCAGGCGGCCGAGCATCTTTTTTTGGGTACAGCCTCAACCCTTGCTCATCGCCACGATCGCATCCGCGATCTCAATCGAGCGGCGCCGCTATGGCAGCCCCCTCAGAAATCCGAGTTGGGGCGGCTTTCAGACCCGCCGGCGAGTTGGTATCTGAGATACGAAATGAGGCAGACGATGAAATCCCGCGTAGAAACACTCACACCGCCGAACACGCCGAAACCGATCGGGCCCTATAATCACATCGCCAAAGTCGGCGAACATATATGGATTGGTGGGACCGCTGGAGTTGATCCAGCGACAGGACATTTGGCAGTGGGAGACATAGGTGCCCAGACTCGGCAAATCTTCAAATCATTCGAAGTGATGCTCGATGCCGTCGGCTCCGACCTCAGCCACGTTACTCACATCAATGTCTTCCTGCAGCACATGTCCGACTTCGAGGCGATGAATGCTGCCTATGTCGAGATGATGGGCGACCACAGACCTGCGCGCACAGTTTTTTCTGTCCAGGAACTCCCCAAGCCAGGCGTCTTGCTTACGATGAACCTTACGGCGGTGACGCGAGAGCGATGATCCCTGCGCGCCGAACGGCGCGGGGACCGCCTTCTGCGATGAGTCACAAGCATACTCTTCGCGAACAGAAGATTTGCACCCGGCGTCAGAAAGACGAACGTCGCCTTCAAGCGTACGCCCTACCCCTTGCTCATCGCGGCGATCGCATCTGCGATCTCGATCGTGCGGCGTGCCATGTCGGCGTGCAGGCGTTCGACCATCTGGCCGTCGAGCCGGATCGCCCCGCGCGAGACGTTCTCCGGCAATTCGAACGCCGCGATGATTTTGCGGGCGCGCGCCACGTCCTCCTCGGGCGGCGTGAAGATGACGTTGCAGGCCTCGATCTGCGAGGGATGGATCAGGGTCTTGCCATCGAAGCCGAGATCGCGACCCTGCGCGCATTCCGTCGCAAAGCCGCTCGAGTTGTTGATGTCGCTATAGGGCCCGTCGAGGATCTCGAGGCCGTGAGCGCGCGTCGCCAGGATGCAATGGGTGATCATCGGGATCATTGCGGCGCGGCCCTCCAGCATCCTGATCCGCGTCTCCCGCGAAATGTCGTTGGGTCCGAACACGAAGCCGACGAGGCGCGTGTTGGGATCACGCGAAGCGGCCGAGAGCTCTTCTGCATGCAGGACTGCACGCGCGGTCTCGATCATGGCCCAGACCTTCACCGTCGGCGCGGCACCAAGTTCGGCGAGGCGGCGGCCGATCGTATCGAGATCCTCGACGCTCGAGACTTTTGGAACCAGGATGCCGTCGGGCGACGCCTTGGCAGCCATCGCGACGTCGTCGGCCCACCAGGGCGTATCGAGCCCGTTGGTCCGGATCAGGATCTCGCGCCTGCCAAAGCCTTTCGCGGCGATCGCGGCCGCGATCTGGTCCCGCGCCACCGCCTTGGCGTCGGGGGCGACAGAATCCTCAAGGTCCAGGATCAGGCCGTCGGCCGGCAGGTTGCGGGCCTTTTCCAGCGCGCGGGGGTTGGAGCCGGGCATGAACAGATGGCTGCGGCGCGGACGGGTCATGCTGGCGTTCCTTCCGGGTTCCTCGAATGTCTTCTAGCCCCGATAGCACCTGGCCTGCCTATTCGAAAGGCTTGTTCGCCCCTGCGGTATATGATTAGGCATAGGCCATGATCACGTTCCCTCAGCACTTGCTGGACGGCTACAAGGCCTTCGCGACGCAGCGGCTGCCAACCGAGCAGACGCGCTATCGCGAATTGTCGGTGAAGGGCCAGTCACCCGAAGTGATGGTGATCGGCTGCTGCGATTCCCGCGTCTCGCCGGAGGTGATCTTCGACGTCGGGCCGGGCGAACTGTTCGTGATGCGCAACATCGCCAATCTGGTGCCGACGTATCAGCCTGACCAGAATGCGCACGGCGTCTCGGCGGCGCTGGAATATGCCGTGACGGTGCTGAAGGTGAAGCACATCGTGGTGCTCGGGCACGCGCAATGCGGCGGCATCCGCGCCTTCGTCGACAAGATCGAGCCACTGACCCCCGGCGATTTCATCGGCAAATGGATGCAGATGTTCATCAAGCCCGGCGAGGTGGTCGAGCAACGTGACCGCGAGACGATGGCGCAATTCGTCGAGCGCATCGAGAAGGCCGCGGTGTTCCGCAGCCTCGAAAACCTCATGACCTTCCCGTTCGTGCGCAAGGCGGTCGACGCCGGCCAGATGCAGACGCACGGCGCCTATTTCGGCGTCGCGGAGGGATCGCTGTTCGTACTCGACAAGGTCGCGAAGGAATTTCGCAGCGTCAGGGACGCGGGGTAGGTTCGTCAACGCGACGAGAATTTTTGTAGGGCGGGCAAAGCGAAGCGTGCCCACCACTTCTGATGACATCGAGAAAAGTGGTGGGCACGGCGCGTTGCGCCTTCGCCCACCCTACGAGATCTCGATCGGTCTTACGCCGCCTTCTGCTTCGCCGTGATCAACTTGCGGTTGATCAGGACCTCGGCGATCTGGATCGCGTTGAGCGCGGCGCCCTTGCGAAGATTGTCCGACACGCACCAGAAGGCGAGACCGTTCTCGACCGTGGCGTCCTCGCGGATGCGGCTGATATAGGTCGCGTCCTCGCCGGCCGCTTCGTAGGGCGTGGCGTAGCCGCCGGGCTCCTGCTTGTCGATGACGAGACAGCCTGGCGCCTTGCGCAGGATCTCGCGCGCCTCATCCGCCGCGAGCGGGTTCTCGAACTCGACGTTGACGGCTTCCGAATGACCGACGAAGACCGGCACGCGCACGCAGGTCGCGGAGAGCTTGATCTTGGGATCAAGGATCTTCTTGGTCTCCGCCATCATCTTCCACTCTTCCTTGGTGTAGCCGTCCTCCATGAAGACGTCGATGTGGGGGATGACGTTGAAGGCGATGCGCTTGGGGAATTTCTTCGCGATCAGCTCGTCATTGGTGTAGACGGCCTTGGTCTGCGAGAACAATTCGTCCATCGCATCCTTGCCGGCGCCCGACACAGATTGATAGGTCGAGACCACGACACGCTTGATGGTCGCCTTGTCGTGCAGCGGCTTCAGCGCGACGACGAGCTGCGCGGTCGAGCAGTTCGGGTTGGCGATGATGTTCTTCTTGGCAAAACCCTTGGTCGCGTCGGCATTCACCTCCGGCACGATGAGCGGAACGTCCGGGTCCATGCGCCAGGCCGAGGAATTGTCGATCACGACCGCGCCGGCGGCGCCGATCTTCGGCGACCATTCCTTCGAGACCGAGCCGCCCGCCGACATCAGGCAGATGTCGATGTCGGAGAAGTCGTAGTGCTCGAGCGCTTTGACCTTCAAGGTCCGATCGCCATAGGAGACCTCGACGCCGACGCTGCGGCGTGATGCCAGCGCCACGACCTCGTCCGCGGGGAATTTGCGCTCATCGAGGATGTTGAGCATTTCCCGTCCGACATTGCCGGTCGCTCCGACGACTGCGACTTTGTAACCCATCGTTCACTCTCCGATGAAAAAGCCTTCCCCAAGCGGCGCGCTTAACCAGGAAGAGCAGCGCTTCTATGCGAGAACCGCCCGCAAGACAACGTTTGACCGTGCCAGAAGGCATTGATGCCGCCGTACCAGGCCTTCCCGGCCGCATTTCCCAGAACCAGGATCCATCTGGCACTCCTAGGCTTTGCCGATGAGATCGTCCGCACAATGGCGGGCCTGTTCGCGTATGTGGGGACGCTGGCGCTGCTTGCCATCCTCGGCCTCGCCGTACTCGGCCAGTTGCCGGGTCTGCGGGATGACGAGCCGGCGATACGGCCAGGCTGGAACGTGGCCGACCGCTCGCATCCTGCCTTTGCCGTCAGCCGGCTCGATTCCAACGACAAAACAGACGCTTACATCATACTTCGGCATCCGGAGGGCGGCCGCAAGGACGTCGTGCGCTGGGTCGGCGACACGCCGGTGCCGGTCGCCGAGCTCGAAATCTACCGCCCCGGCGGCGAATTCGTCCCGGCGGCGCGCCTGCCGGCAGACATGGCGGCCCGGATGGGCCTCGGTGCGGCGACGCGGCTCGAGGAAGCCGGCGTCATCGACAGCAAGTTCGGGCCCGTGGCGCTGTATGGTCCGAGCGGGCAGGCCTCCGGCTGTCTCGGCTATGTCAAGCGGATCGAGGAGCCCTCGCTTCAGATCTCCGGCTGGTCGTGCCAAGGCGACACCTTCAAAGGCGACACGCTGCCGGCCCGTCGCGCCGCGATCGCCTGCACGCTGAACCGGCTGACGCTGCTGACCTCCGGCAACGAGCCGAAGCTGGCCGAATTGTTCGCCCATGCCGAGCTGAAGCGCCGCCCTTGCGGCCCGCCCGCCTCCGCGGACTGGCTGATGGGCGCCGGAAATGCGCAGCTACGCGGCGCGCTTTGACGCGCATCAAGCTCAAGTGGCTGGTTTTCATGCAACTTTTGGCCGCAGGCGCAATTATTCCGGCGCGGTGTGACCCAATTGACCTAGTTGCAGCCACCCCCGGCGCGCTAGTATGAGATGAAGTCGATTGGCGGCCTGCCGCTTGAAGGGGACGTGATGAGCTCGAAATTTTCCGCCGCGAACAAACTGGCGCTGTGGCTTGCGGCGGGCGCTGTTGCCGCCATCGGCCTGACCACCTCGGCTGACGCCAAGACCAAGCGTACCTATGACGATCGCGGCCGCGTCTATTACGGCTCCAGCGGCCCCAACGTGGTCTATCAGCAGGGCCCGCGTACCCGCATCTATGTCAGCAAGCGCTCCTGGCTCGATGGCGGCACCGAGGTCAATCCTGGCGACCGCAAGTTCATGGACTATGCCTTCCCGCCGCCGATCGGGTACCCGACCTTCGCGCGCGAGAACAACAACCGTCCGATCGATCGCCAGCCGCTCAGCACGCCGGCCGACGTCAGCGGCTATCCGCGGAATTTCCCGCTGTACTGGTAAGGGCTTCGACTGAAGCAAAATGGCCGGGCTCGCGCCCGGCCATTTTTGTTTTGTGATGACCTCCCGCTCTACCCGCTGGGAGCAAAAGCCGGGTCGTAACGCTTGCAAAATTGTTCGATCGCCTCGGAACGGAAATCGCTCAAGCGTTCGAAGATGATCTCGTCCGGCCAATCCCACCAGGCGATACGGCGCAGGCTATCCGCGACGGAATCGGTGAAGCGCTTGCGGATGGGGCGCGCGGGAACGCCGCCGACGATCGTGTAGGGTGGCACGCTGCGGCTGACGACCGCGCCTGCGGCGATCACCGCGCCGTCGCCGACCGTCACGCCCGGCAGCAGGATGGCGGCGTGCCCGATCCAGCAATCATTGCCAACGATCACCCGGTCGCTGCGGCGGTTTGCAAAAAAGTCGCGGTCACGGCTCGCTGTCGCCTCGTAATATTCCGGGCAATAGGTGAAGCGATGTTGGGACGGACGGCCCATCGGATGGTTCGGCGCGCCGATCCGCACCGAATTGGCGATTGCCGTGAACTTCCCGATCACGGCGTCGGCGACCTCGCAGCTCTCCCCGAGATAGGAGTAGTCGCCGAGCGAAGAAAACTCGATGCGCGTGTTGCAGAGGATTTCGCAATGGTGCCCGATCTGCGCCTCGCGCAGGCGCACCGTTTCATGGATGACGGTTTCCGCGACCTTGGGTCGATGCGACGCATCCATCAGGTGGCTCCACTAGCAGACGACGAAGGGTGGGTTAGCCGAAGGCGTAACCCACCAGTGTTTGCCTCCGCGGAAACAAAAAGAGGTGGGTTACGCTGCGCTAACCCACCCTGCGATTGCGGTGCTTGCCGTTACGCGTGCAGCTTCTGCAGTTCCTTCAAGATCGCTTCGCCCATCTGCGTGGTCGAGGCGGCGGTCGTGCCTTCCGACTTGATGTCGGCGGTGCGCAGGCCGCTCGCCAGCACGGCGGCGATCGCAGCATCGACCTTGTCGGCGAGCGCGCCCATGTCGAAGGAGTAGCGCAGCGCCATGCCGAAGGACGAAATCATCGCGATCGGGTTGGCGAGACCCTTGCCGGCGATGTCGGGCGCCGAGCCGTGCACCGGCTCATACAGAGCCTTGCGCTTCTTGCTCTTCACATCGACTTCACCGAGCGAAGCCGAGGGCAGCATGCCGAGCGAGCCGGTCAGCATCGCCGCGATGTCGGACAGCATGTCGCCGAACAGATTGTCGGTGACGATGACGTCGAACTGCTTCGGCCATTTCACCAGCATCATGCCGCCGGAATCGGCGAGCTGATGCTCGAGCGTGACGTCGGGATATTCGCGCTTGTGGACCTGCGTGACGACCTCGTTCCAGAGCACGCCCGACTTCATGACGTTGCGCTTTTCCATCGACGTCACCTTGTTGCGACGCTTCTTGGCGAGATCAAACGCGACGCGGGCGATGCGCTCGATTTCGTAGGTGTCGTAGACCTGGGTGTCGATGGCGCGCTTCTGGCCGTTGCCGAGATCGGTGATGGTCTTGGGCTCGCCGAAATAGACGCCGCCGGTGAGCTCGCGCACGATCACGATGTCGAGGCCCTCGATCGCCTCACGCTTCAGGCTCGAGGCGTCGGCCAGCGCCGGATAACACACGGCGGGACGGAGGTTGGCGAACAAGGCGAGATCCTTGCGCAGCCGGAGCAGGCCGGCTTCCGGGCGCACCTCGTAGGGCACCGCATCCCACTTCGGACCACCGACCGCGCCGAAGATCACGGCGTCGGCGTCCTTGGCCTTGGCCATGTCGCCCTCGGAGATCGACACCTTGTGGGCGTCATAGGCCGAACCGCCGACGAGGCCGGTGTCGGTCTCGAACTTGGCGATCCCGGCCGAATTGATCCAGTCGATCAGCCGCTTCACCTCGCCCATTACTTCGGGGCCAATGCCGTCACCGGGGAGCAGCAGCAGTTTATGGGTCGCCATGGTCGGTTCCTCTGAGATCGAATTCGGCCGGAGTGCTAGAGCGGCGTTGCGCGCTTGGCAAGACACCATTGCCGCGGCGTGGCTGTGCAAGGCGGGCAGGCCCTGCCACAATCAGCCTTGCCGGAGCACCCCTTGCACGCCCCTGACCGCGCCCCATTAGAGCCGCGCCCTGCGCGGCTGATCCTGACGCTGTCGCTGGCGGCGACGGTCGGGCTTGGCATCGGCCGCTTTGCCTATGCGCTGGTGCTGCCGGACATGCGGGACAGCCTCGACTGGTCCTATTCGGCCGCCGGTTTCATGAACACCATCAACGCCGTCGGCTACCTCGCCGGCGCCCTGATGGCCTCGCGGCTGATCCAGCGGGTCGGCTGGTCGGCTGCAATCCGTGGTGGAACGCTGGCCTGCCTCGCGGCCCTGGCGGTCTGCGCACTCACCGGGAACTTCATCGCGCTCAGCCTGGCGCGGCTGGTGCTGGGCCTTGGCGCGGCGGCGGGCTTCGTCGCCGGCGGCGCGCTGGCCGCAACCATCGCGCAGTCGCATCCCGAAAGGGCCAATTTCCTGCTCAGCCTGTTCTATGCCGGCCCGGGCGTCGGCATCCTCGCCTCTGGGCTGATCGCGCCGTTCACGCTGCAGCATTTCGGGCCGGGCTCTTGGTGGATCGTGTGGTGGGCGCTGACGCTGCTCTCGGCCGCCATGACGATCCCGCTGTTTCTGGTCCGCATCGAGAGCAAGGCGCGGTTCAGCGAGGCGGGGCACGGCACGTTCGCGCTTCCGCCCATCCTGATCTATCTCGCCGGCTACTTCCTGTTCGGCGCGGGCTACATCGCCTACATGACCTTCATGATCGCCTATGTGCGCGATGCCGGCGGCGGGGCGGCCGCGCAGGCCGCGTTCTGGAGCCTGATCGGGGTCAGCGCCTTCGTCACACCCTGGGTCTGGCGCGGCGTGCTGGCGCTCGACCGCGGCGGGCTCGCAACCGCGATCATCCTCGGCACCAACGCGCTCGGTGCGAGCTTGCCGATGCTGGGGCATTCGACGGCATGGCTTGCGACCTCGGCCGTCGTATTTGGTGTCGCCTTCTTTGCCGTGGTCGGTTCGACGACCGCGTTCGTGCGCTTCAACTATCCGCCGCAGGTGTGGCCGACCGCGATCGCGGCGATGACGATCTCGTTCGGCGTCGGCCAGACGCTCGGACCGATCGTGGTCGGCGCGATCACGGATGCGATGGGCAGTCTTTCGTATGCGCTGAATGTTTCGGCGGCGTTGTTAGCGCTCGGTGCGGTCGCGGCGCTGTGCCAGAGGAAGGTGAGGCCGAAAGGCTCGGTGTCGTAGGGTGGGTTAGCGAAGCGTAACCCACCACTATTTCGCGCAGAGGGAGAAGAGGTGGGTTACGCTTCGCTAACCCACCCTACAAACCGCGGCTAGCTCCCGCTGAACGAATTATATCCCTGGTCTTCCCAGTAGCCGCCCTTGTACTCGTTGGTGACTTCCATCGAGACCACGTATTTCGGGCTCTTGAAGCCGAGTTTTGTCGGCACGCGGATCTTCATGGGATAGCCGTACGCGCGCGGCAAAATCTCGTTCGCATATTTGAACGTCATCTGAGTCTGCGGATGCAGTGCGCTGCGCATGTCGAGCGGGGAGTTGTAGCCGTCCTTGTCGGCGCACTGGAACCAGACATATTTCGCGCGGGTGTCGGCGCCGATCAGTTTCAGGAAATCGCGCAGCGGCGTGCCGGTCCAGCTTCCGATCGCGCTCCAGCCCTCGACGCAGATGTGGCGGGTGATCTGCGTGACCTGCGGGAGCTGGTAGAGCTCGTCCAGCGTCCAGGACTTCTTGTTGTCGACGAGGCCGCGCACCTCGAGCTTCCAGTCCTTGCCGTCGACCTCGGGCGCCTCGTCGAGATCGTAATAGGCATTGAACGGGAACGGCTTTGTGATCGCGCTTTCCGGGAAGGTCGGCGCCAGCGCGTCCGGGTTGAAAATGAAGGCCTGCACGGCGTCGTTGAATTTCGACACCGTCTTCAGCATCTCCTCGGCGGAGGATGAATCGACGACGTCGCAGCCGGTGAGCAGGCTCAGCGCACCCAGGCTGGCGCCGCCCGTCATGAAGCGGCGACGTGTGAGGTCCGGCATCACCTTGAGCGAGTCCCTGATCAGGAGACGCTTGTCGACGCCGGGGATCAGGAATGAACGCTTGGCCATACTCTCCTCCCTCTCATCGACCGATGATCATGGCGCGCAGGCTCTTCGGTACCAGCAGCGCGAGCGCGACGTGGACCACGAGGAAGGCGCAGATCGCGGCCATGCAGAAGAAGTGGACGTAGCGCGCGGTCGGATAGTCGCCGAACAGCATCACCAGGTAATAGAGTTGCACGGGCTTCCAGATCGACAGGCCCGACAGCACGATGAGCACGCCGACGACGATGATGCCGGCATAGAGCAGGCGCTGCACGTAGTTGTAGACGGTGAGATCATCATGACCGAGCCTGAAGGTCAGCGCCGCCTTGACGTCATGGAGCACGCCCGAAGGCGTGATCGGAAAGAGTTTTTTGGCGAAGCGACCGGTGGCAAAGCCGGTGATGAGATAGGCGAGCCCGTTGATCATCAGGATCCACATTGCCGCAAAATGCCAGAGCAGCGCACCGCCGAGCCAGCCGCCCAGCGTGATGTTGCGGGAGAAGCTGAAGTTGAACAGCGGCGAGGCGTTGTAGATCTGCCAGCCCGACATGATCATCAGGATCATGGCGAGCGCGTTGATCCAGTGCATCACCCTCACCCAGGCCGGCTGAACGACCTTCGCCGGCGAGGCGGTAGCGGGTGCATCGGTTGCAGCAAGGCTGGACATGGTGGTTCCGTCCTCAGGGGTCGCGTGACAACAAATATACGCCGGCAATTTCGGTTTCGTTACGCCCTCATAGGCATCGAATCGATGCCTATGAAACATCGCGGTCACAATAAAGCGAGCCGGGATCCCCCGGCTCGCCGTTTCGCGCATCCTGTTCGGGGATGAAACAGGGTACTGCGGTGTTACGTCGCCGGCATCAGCACGGTATCGACCACATGGATCACGCCGTTCGACTGGTTGACGTTGGTGATCGTCACCATCGAGGTCCCGCCCTTGGCATCGACGATCCAGGTCTTGCCGTCCATTTTCTTGACCGTCAGCTCCTCGCCCTCGGCAGTCTTGAGCTTCTTGCCATCGGTGAGGTCGGAGGCCTCGAGCTTGCCGGGCACCACATGGTAGGTGAGGATCTTGGTCAGGGTCACCTTGTTCTCCGGCTTGACCAGGGTGTCGACGGTACCGGCCGGCAGCTTGCCGAAGGCAGCATTGGTCGGCGCGAACACCGTGAACGGGCCCTTGCCTTCCAGCGTCTGCACGAGGCCGGCGGCCTTCACCGCCGCCACCAGCGTGGTGTGGTCCTTGGAGTTGACGGCATTCTGGATGATGTTCTTGGAGGGGAACATCGCGGCCCCGCCGACCATGACGGTCTTTTCCTCGGCGCGAACCGGCGCGACGATGGTCGCGGTGATGGCGAGCGCGCTGAAGGCTGCGGCGGTGAGATAGGCAATACGCTTCGACATGGAGAGTCTCCCGATATCTGGATGAAGTCCTGCAACAACGGCGCCTAGCGACAGGTGTGAGGCGATAGCGCCGTCGTTGGCCGAACTACGGGAGGGTTTGCGACGCGGTTTCGGACAATAATTTATTGTGATGCGTGAAACTTTGGGTGGGCGAATTCGTGGGGTGCTGCGCGCTCGCGCCACGCACGCCGGTACCGCAGTCGTAGGGTGGGCAAAGGCGCGCAAGCGCCGTGCCCACCACTTTGATCCAGACTCGCGAAAAGTTGGTGGGCACGCTTCGCTTTGCCCACCCTACCGCATCGAAAGTGTGGCGCGCTGGTCAAGCACCTCAATCCCTGCTGAGCGGCGTCTGGATAAATCCGCGATTATGCGTGGGGCTGATCAGCACCTCGTTGATGCAGACGCGCGGGGGCATCGAGGCGATGAAGGCGATGGTGCGGCCGAGATCTTCGGATTGCAGCATCCTCGCCTGCTCCTCCTCGCTGGGCACGACGGGGCGCAGTTTCAGGATCGGCGTCGCCACTTCGCCCGGCATCAGGCAGCAGGCGCGCAGGCCGTTGACGCACTCGTCCATGTTGAACGAATGGGTCAGCGCCAGCACCGCATGTTTGGTCGTGGTGTAGGCCGGGCCCGGCATTTTCGAAACGTGGCGGCCGGCCCAGGACGAGACGTTGATGATGCATCCGTCCTGCTGCCTGCGCATCGCCGGCAGCACCGCGCGCATGCAATAGAGCACGCCGTTGAGGTTGATCTCGACGAGCTTGTCCCAACCCTCCAGTTCCATGTCGTCCCAGCTTCGCCTGGGAACGTTGATGCCGGCGCTGTTGACCAGGAGGTCGATGCGGCCGTGCTTGGCCAGGATCTGATCAGCCGCCTTCTGCACATCGGCGGCAATGCTGACATCGAGCGGGATCGCCTCCGCCGCCCCACCGTCTTTGGCGATCTTGGCAACCACGGCATCCAGCGCGCCCTTGCGGCGGCCGGACACCACCACCGTCCAGCCGTCGGCCGCGAGCGCCTCCGCGCCGGCCTCCCCGATCCCGCTGCCGCCGCCGGTGACCCAGGCCACGCGTTTCCTTTCGTTTGTCATGCAAACTGTCTCCGTTGCTTCATCGGGGCTGTTTTTGCTAATCCAGCCCTCGGTTTTGACCGGCCTTCGCCGTTGAGGAATGTTGCATGAACCAAGCTGCCAACGCCAATCTGTTTTCCCGCCTGTTCGATAACCTCGAGGATCCGACGCGGCTTGCGATCGAGACCCATGACGGCAGCCGCATCACCTATGGCGAGCTGATCGCACGCGCGGGCCAGATGGCGAATGTGCTGGTCGAGCGCGGCGTGAAGCCTGGCGACCGCGTCGCGGTGCAGGTGGAAAAATCCGTCGCCAATATCGTGCTGTACCTCGCAACCGTGCGGGCCGGCGCGGTCTATTTGCCGCTCAACACGGCGTACACGCTGAACGAGCTCGACTACTTCATCACCGACGCCGAGCCGTCACTGGTGGTCTGCGATCCCTCCAAGGCCGACGGCATCGCCGCGATCGCCGCCAAGGTGAAGGCCAAGGTCGAGACGCTCGGGCCCGACGGCAAGGGCTCGCTGACGGACGCCGCCGCGAAGGCGAAGAGTGAGTTCGCCACCGTGGCGCGTGCCAACGACGATCTCGCCGCAATCCTCTACACGTCAGGCACCACCGGTCGCTCCAAGGGCGCGATGCTGTCCCACGACAATCTCGCCTCGAACTCGCTGACGCTGGTCGACTACTGGCGCTTCACCGAACAGGACGTGCTGATCCACGCACTGCCGATCTACCACACCCACGGCCTGTTCGTGGCGACCAACGTCACGCTGTTCGCGCGCGCCTCGATGATCTTCCTGCCGAAGCTCGATCCGGACCTCATCATCAAGCTGATGGCGCGCGCCACCGCGCTGATGGGTGTGCCGACCTTCTATACGCGCCTCCTGCAAAACCCCGCGCTGTCGCGCGAGACGACCAAGCACATGCGTCTCTTCATCTCCGGCTCGGCGCCGCTGCTCGCCGAAACCCATCGCGAATGGTCTGCGCGCACCGGGCATGCCGTACTCGAGCGCTACGGCATGACCGAGACCAACATGAACACGTCGAACCCGTATGACGGCGAGCGCGTGCCCGGCGCGGTCGGCTTTCCGCTGCCCGGCGTGTCCGCCCGCGTGACCGATCCCGAGACCGGCAAGGAGCTGCCGCGTGACGAGATCGGCATGATCGAGGTGAAGGGACCGAACGTCTTCAAAGGCTATTGGCGCATGCCGGAGAAGACCAAGTCCGAATTCCGTCCCGACGGCTTCTTCATCACCGGCGATCTCGGCAAGATCGACGCCAAGGGCTACGTCCACATCCTCGGCCGCGGCAAGGATCTCGTGATCTCCGGCGGCTTCAACGTCTACCCGAAGGAAATCGAGAGCGAGATCGACGCCATGCCGGGCGTGATCGAGTCCGCCGTGATCGGCGTGCCGCATGCTGATTTCGGCGAAGGCGTCACGGCCGTCCTGGTCTGCAACAAGGGCGCCGATGTCACCGAGGCCGCGGTGCTGAAGGCGCTCGACGGCCGGCTCGCAAAGTTCAAGATGCCCAAGCGCGTCTTCGTCGTCGACGAGCTGCCACGTAATACGATGGGCAAGGTGCAGAAGAACGTCTTGCGGGATACCTACAAGGATATTTACACGAAGAAGTAACGCCGCGCTCCACTCTCGCTGTCGTCCTGGCGAAAGCCAGGACCCATTACCCCAGGGAAGAGCTGCGGCGCGAGGCGGTAACTACGAGTCTTCGCCAAACTATTCCCTGTGATAATGGGTCCTGGATCGACGCTCGCTCCGCTCGCTTGTCCAGGACGTGGGTTGAGGCCGGCGCCACAATGAATCGTCATTGCGAGCACAGCGAAGCAATCCAGACCGCCGCCACGGAGAGATTCTGGATTGCTTCGCTACGCTCGCAATGACGGAATGTGCAGCGCTTATTGCCCGCCCAGCAAACTCAGCACAAACCGGCTGCCCACGATGAAGAGATAGCAGCCGAACGCGGTCTCCAGCGTGCGCTTTGACATCGCATGCGCGGCTTTCACACCGAGCGGTGCGGTGACGAGGCTCATCGGCATCACCAGCACGGCGCCGATCAGCGAGACATAGCCGAGCGCGACCGGCCATTGCAGCGCTGCGACCTCGGGAAAACGCGCCGCCGCCGGCCAGCCGGCATAGATGTAGCCGAGCGCGCCGGGGATCGAGATCAGCACCGCGAGCGCCGAGGAGGTCGCGACCGCCTGATGGATCGGGCGGCCGTAGAACGTCATCAGCAAATTGGAGAACAGGCCGCCGCCGATTCCCATCAGCGTCGAGAGGATGCCGACCAGAAAGCCGTAAGCGCGCATCAGCGGCCCTTTCGGCAGGTCGTCACCGAACTTCCAGGTCTCGCGCGCGAAAATGAGCCGCGCCGCGGCGGAATAAGCGACGGCGACGAAGACGATCTTGAACAGCCGCTCCGGCGCGTAGCGCGCAACCACGCTGCCGGCGATGACGCCGATGACGATCGGCAGCCACCAGACGCGCAGGACCGCCATGTCGACCGCGCCGCGCTTGTAATGCGCCTGGAACGAGCGGATCGATGTCGGGATGATGACCGCAAGCGAGGTGCCGACGCAGAGCGGCATCCGCACCTCCAGCGGCACGCCGGCGATGCGGAAGCATTCGTAGAACACGGGGACCAGGATCGCGCCGCCGCCGATGCCGAACACGCCGGCGAGAAAGCCGGAGAGCGCGCCGACCGCGATGAGCAGCAGCGCCAGCTCGACGATGTCCTGGAGAGTGAGACCTGCAGTCACGCGAATCGTATCCCGGCACGTGAGCCACGACCCCCCAGGTCGATGCACCCGGACGAAGCGCGACGCGTCCGCAACTTCTAGGCTATCTCGCTCGTGGTCGTCAGCGGGTAGCGACAGGCGCGGGATGCAGGGCACGCATATCGGAAGCGCCTTGGAGGGATGATGGACGTGAAAACAGCTCAAGCGGCAGGCGCGGCAGGCTTCTTCGCGGTTCCGCCCCAGGTCGCTTTGGCCGCGCTTTTCGGCATGAACGGACTGGTTCGCGTGAGGACGATCCTCTTGCGATTTCAAGTCGCGAAGCGAGGCCCCCAAGAAACGGCGTAAGATTCAGCTCTTCAACATCCCGATGTCGTTCTGGTATACCAAGCTCCTGATCAGCCTTGCTTCGTGATCCCTCTAGAGCTGAACGCTGGTTCGCTTTATGGCGATTTGGTGATTGCGTGGATAGATTCGACTCCGTAAATAGGGCCGACCTTTCGCGATCCCCGCGCGCCCCATGCTGGGCCGCAATAAAACACCAAAGCCGCCCATGACCGCACGGATCGAACGACCGCTTTCACCACACCTGCAAGTCTACCGCTGGACGCTGACGATGGCGCTATCCATCGTCCACCGCGCCACCGGTATCGCGCTCTATTTTGGAACGGTTCTGCTCGCCTGGTGGCTGATTGCGGCGGCGTCGGGCCCGGGGGCCTACGGCAATGTGCAGGCCTTCACCGGCAGCTTCTTCGGCCGTCTCATCGTGTTCGGCTACACCTGGGCCCTGATGCATCACATGCTCAGCGGCATCAGGCATTTCGTCTGGGACCTCGGCTACGGCTTCAAGGCCAATGAGCGCGAGGCCCTGACCTGGGGCGCGCTGATCGGTGGCATCTCGCTCACTGTCCTGATCTGGATCATTGCCTACGCGATCGGAGGCGGACGATGAGCACGCCCGATACACCCAAGCGCAGCATGCGCACGCCGCTCAGCCGCGTCCGCAACCTCGGCGCCGCGCATTCGGGCACGTCTGACTTCTGGCGCCAGCGCCTCACCGGCGTCGCGATGACGCTGTTGATGCTGCCTGTGATCGTGGTCGTCATGATGCTGCTCGGCAGCAACCAGGCCGGAGCCAAGGTGATCCTCGGCTCGCCGCCGATCGCGCTGATCCTCTTGCTCTTCATCTTCGCCAGCGCCTGGCACATGAAGATCGGCATGCAGGTCGTGATCGAGGACTACGTCCACAACGAGAAGCTGAAGCTCGTTGCGGTCATGCTCAACAACTTCTTCTCGATCGCGGTGGCGCTCGCCTCGACCTACGCGATCCTCAAGCTGTCATCCGGAGTGTAACCCATGGCCGCCACCACGAATGGCAAGGGCAGCGGCGCTCCCGCCACCAACGGAAAAGCCTATCCGATCGAAGACCATACCTATGACGTCGTCGTGGTCGGCGCGGGCGGTGCGGGCCTGCGCGCCGTCGTCGGCTGCAGCGAGGCGGGCCTGCGCACGGCCTGCATCACCAAAGTGTTCCCGACGCGCTCGCACACCGTCGCGGCGCAGGGCGGCATCTCCGCTTCGCTCGGCAACATGCACAAGGACGACTGGCGCTGGCATATGTACGACACCGTGAAGGGGTCGGACTGGCTGGGCGACCAGGACGCGATCGAATACATGGTGCGCCACGCGCCGGAAGCCGTTTACGAGCTCGAGCACTGGGGCGTGCCGTTCTCGCGCACCGAGGACGGCAAGATCTATCAGCGCCCGTTCGGCGGCATGACCATGGACTACGGTAAGGGCCAGGCGCAGCGCACCTGCGCGGCCGCCGACCGCACCGGTCACGCCATGCTGCACACGATGTACGGCCAGTCGCTCCGCCATGCGGCAGAATTCTTCATCGAGTTCTTCGCCATCGACCTGATCATGGACGACCAGGGCGCCTGCCGCGGCGTGATCGCGCTGAAGCTCGATGACGGCACGCTGCATCGCTTCCGCGCCCAGACCACGATTTTGGCGACCGGCGGTTATGGCCGCGCCTACGCCTCCTGCACCTCGGCCCATACCTGCACCGGCGATGGCGGCGGCATGGTGCTGCGTGCCGGCCTGCCGCTCCAGGACATGGAGTTCGTGCAGTTCCACCCGACCGGCATCTACGGTTCGGGCTGTCTCGTCACCGAAGGCGCGCGCGGCGAGGGCGGCTATCTCGTCAACTCCGAAGGCGAGCGCTTCATGGAGCGCTACGCGCCGTCGGCCAAGGACCTCGCCTCGCGCGACGTCGTCTCGCGCGCGATGACCATCGAAATCCGCGAGGGGCGCGGCGTCGGCAAGAAGAAGGACCACATCTTCCTGCATCTCGACCATCTCGATCCGAAGGTCCTGCAGGAGCGGCTGCCGGGTATTTCCGAATCGGCAAAGATCTTCGCCAATGTCGACGTGACCCGCGAGCCGATCCCGATCGTGCCGACCGTCCACTACAACATGGGCGGCATCCCGACGAATTATCACGGCGAGGTGCTGACCAAGAAGGACGGCGACGACAACGCCGTGATACCGGGCCTGATGGCGATCGGCGAAGCCGCCTGCGTCTCGGTGCACGGCGCCAACCGTCTCGGCTCCAACTCGCTGATCGACCTCGTGGTGTTCGGCCGCGCCGCGGCGCTGCGCTGCGCCGAGAAGCTCACCGCCAACGGCAAGCAGCCGGAGCTGCCGGCGAACTCCGCCGAGCAGTCGCTCGGCCGCCTCGATCATTACCGCTACGCCTCCGGCGGCACGCCGACCGCGAAGCTGCGCGAGGGCATGCAACACGTGATGCAGAACAATTGCGCGGTGTTCCGCACCGGCGAGGTTCTGAGCGAAGGCCAGAACCTGATCCAGAAGGTCCACAGCGGCATCACCGACATCGCGGTGTCCGACCGCTCGCTGGTGTGGAATTCGGACCTCGTCGAGACGCTCGAGTTCGACAATCTGATCTCGCAGGCGGTGGTGACGATGAACTCGGCCGCCAACCGCACCGAGAGCCGCGGCGCGCATGCCCGCGAGGATTATTCCGAGCGTGACGACAAGAACTGGATGAAGCACACGCTGGCCTGGCTCGACGATGCCGCCAAGGTCACGATCGACTACCGCCCGGTGCACAACTACACCATGACCAACGACGTCCAGTACATCCCGCCGAAGGCGCGCGTGTACTGAGCGAAAGCGAAGGCCTGATCGAAGATGGTTGAATTCGCACTTCCGAAGAACTCGAAGATCACCGGCGGCAAGACCTGGCCGAAGCCCGCGGGCGCGACGGACTTGCGCGAATTCCGCGTCTATCGCTGGAACCCGGACGACGGCAAGAACCCGAGCGTCGACACCTATTACGTCGACACCAACGACTGCGGTCCGATGGTGCTGGACGGCCTGATCTGGATCAAGAACCACATCGACCCGTCGCTGACCTTCCGCCGTTCCTGCCGCGAGGGCGTCTGCGGTTCCTGCGCCATGAACATCGACGGCCAGAACACGCTCGCCTGCACCCGCTCGATGCACGACGTGAAGGACGGCGCGGTGAAGATCAACCCGCTGCCGCACCAGCCGGTGGTGAAGGATCTCGTCCCCGACCTCACCAATTTCTACGCGCAGTATGCCTCCGTCGAGCCGTGGCTGAAGACGACTTCGCCAACGCCGCAGAAGGAATGGCGCCAGAGCCACGAGGACCGCGAGAGGCTCGATGGCCTCTACGAGTGCATCCTCTGCGCCTGCTGCTCGACCTCCTGCCCGAGCTATTGGTGGAACAGCGAGCGCTATCTCGGCCCCGCCGCCCTGCTCCAGGCCAACCGCTGGGTGTCCGATTCGCGCGACGAGGCGACCGGCGAGCGGCTCGACAATCTCGAGGACCCGTTCCGGCTCTATCGCTGCCACACCATCATGAACTGCGCCAAGGCCTGTCCGAAAGGCCTCAACCCCGCAGAGGCGATCGCCGAGCTGAAGCTGAAGCTCGTCGAGCGGCAAGTTTAAGCGAACTTTTATGCATCGGCGGCGGCCGGACATGGCCGCGGCCGTATTGCTACCTATAGTAGCTTAGCTCAGGATTGCTACTGGCGCATCCTTCGCGGGCGGAGACGCGCCGACCGCAACCAAAGGTTCCCATCACAAGCCACTTCCTTCCCTGCGGGAAATTCAAGTAAGCTTCGTTCCGGGTCAGGAGCGACTGTGCAGGGTGCGCAACGCAATTCGTTGAAACTGCTGCAGTGGATGATGGCGGCATCCCTGGCGCTGCCGATTGCGCTGTTCATCATCGCCTCGGCGATCTCCTATCATTCGACCAACGACATCGCCGACCGCGAGATCGAGCGCACGCTCGACGTCGCCCATGAGCATGCGCTCAAGGTGTTCGAGACCATCGATCGCAGCCTCGCCGAGCTCAACGAGGTGGTGCGCGGCCTTTCGGACGAGGCCATCCGGTCGCGCGAGGGGGCGCTGCATCTTCGCCTGAAGCGGCTGACCGATTCGCTGCCGCAGCTCAAATCTGTCTGGATCTTCGATGCGCAGGGCCATGCGCTGGTCAACAGCCTGTTGTCGCCGGCGCCGCAGGTCAGCTTCGCGGACCGGGATTATTTCAACGCCCATGTCGACCAGACCATCGGCACCTTCATCGGCACGCCGCTGACGCCGCGCCAGCCCTACCAGGGCGCCCGCTTCTTCGGCATGAGCCGCCGCCGCGAGTCCGACGACGGCAGCTTCATCGGCGTGATCCAGGCCTCGGTGTTTCCCGAATATTTCGAGAGCTTCTACGCGCGCATCGGCAGCGATCCCGGCAGCTTCTTCGCGCTGGGGCGGACCGACGGCGTCCTGCTCGCGCACTATCCGCACCTCGATCGCGATGTCCGGCTCGACCCCGGTGGGCCGGTCGGCCGGAAGATCGCGCTGAGCCCCGCGCACGGGCTGATGACCATCGCCTGGCCCGCCGACGGGATCGAGCGGCGCATCGGCTACAAGCGCGTCGCCGAATACCCGATCTATGTCAGCGCGGGGCTCGAGACCTCGGCGATCCGTTCGCGCTGGCTCGCCACCATGGGCCAGCACCTGATTTTCGGTCTGCCTGCCACCGCCCTGCTCTTCTTCATCCTCGCGCTGGCGTTCCGGCGCACGCAGAACCTCCAGGCCGAAGCGGCACGGCGGCGCGACGCCGAGGAGGCACTCAAGCACAGCCAGCGCCTGGAGGCGCTCGGACAGCTCACCGGCGGCGTGGCGCACGACTTCAATAACCTGCTCACCGTGATCCGCGCCTCCATCGACCTGTTGAACCGGCCGCAATTGTCGGAGGAGAGGCGGCAGCGCTACATCAACGCCATCACTGATGCGGTCGCGCGCGCCGCAAAGCTGACCTCGCAGCTCCTCGCCTTCGCACGGCGGCAGACGCTGAAGCCCGAAGTGTTCGACGTCGGCGCGCGCGTGCAGTCGCTGCGCGACATGATCGCCACGCTGACGGGACCGGCCATCGAGATCGTGATGCGGCTGCCGGCGGCGTCCTTTCTCGTCAACGCCGATGCCGGCCAGTTCGAGACGGCGCTGTTCAACATGGCGGTCAATGCGCGCGATGCGATGCAGGGCCGCGGCAGGATCACGTTCACGGTGGAGGCGGCGACGGCCGTTCCCGACAGCCTAACGCATCTCGTCGGCAGCCATGGCTTCATCACCGTCACGGTCACCGATACCGGGTCCGGCATCCCGATAAGCCAGCTCGGCCGCATCTTCGAGCCGTTCTTCACCACCAAGCAGGTCGGCCACGGCACCGGGCTCGGCCTGTCGCAGGTGTTCGGCTTCGTCAAGCAATCCGGCGGCGAGGTGACGGTTGCGAGCGAGGTCGGCCGCGGCAGCGCCTTCACGCTCTATCTGCCGCGCGTGCCCGCCGAGGTGCTGCCGCAGCGGCAGGCGCCCGACACCGCACCGGCACTCGCCGGCAGCGGCATGTCGGTGCTGGTCGTCGAGGACAATATCGAGGTGGCTAATTTCGCCGCCGACGGGCTCACCGAGCTCGGCTACAGCGTCACGCTGGTCGACAATGCCGGCGATGCGCTCGCCGAGCTGACGGTGGACGCGGATCGCTTCGACGTGGTGTTCTCCGACGTGGTGATGCCCGGCATGACCGGCCTCGATCTCGCGCACGCGATCCGCGACCGCGGCATCGACGTGCCAATCGTGCTCACCAGCGGCTACAGCCACGTGCTGGCGCAGGACGGCAGCTTCGGCTTCGAACTGCTGCAAAAGCCCTACTCGATCGAGGCGCTGTCGCGCGTGCTGTACAAGGCGGCACGGCTGCGGCGCGTGCGGGATGGAGCGGCGGAGTGACTTCCGCGAGCCGCTGAAGCCAGAAGGAACCGGCTGATTTCCCTCGCGTTGTTCAGCAATGCAAAAGCCGGCCGCCGAACGCGAAAAGGGCAGGAAGCCGCCCATCATCGAGATCGCCGGCGAGAACGACGAGGAGGTCGCTCCGCCGCCTCCGGAGATTCTCGAATCGGGCGCCGATCTATCGCCTGAGGAGATCGAGGAAGCGCGGAAAGACTATCTGCTGACCCGCTTCTGGATCAGTGCAAGGGGCTTTTGGGGCCCAAATGGCGATCGGCTGGCCTGGCCGTTCTCGATCGGGCTCGGGGTCCTGATCGTCGCCACCGTCGGCTTTCAGTACGGCATCAACGTCTGGAATCGCGCGATCTTCGATGCGATCGAGCAGCGCGACGCCTCCACCGTCTACCATTTGACAGCGGTGTTCTTTCCGCTCGCATTCGGCAGCGTCGCGCTCGGGGTGGCCCAGGTCTTCGCGCGCATGCGCATCCAGCGCCGCTGGCGCGCCTGGCTCACCGCAAGCGTGCTGACGCGATGGCTCGCCAATGGCCGCTACTATCAGCTCAATTTGGTCGGCGGCGACCACGACAATCCCGAATACCGGATTGCGGAAGACCTGCGCATCGCCACCGATTCACCAGTTGACTTTCTCGCCGGCGTGACCGCGGCATTCCTGTCGGCGGCGACCTTCATCGTCGTGCTCTGGACCATCGGCGGCGCGCTCACGGTCGGGCTCGGCGCCACATCGCTCACCATTCCCGGCTTCCTCGTGATCGCCGCCGTCGTCTATGCCGCGATTGCCTCGGGTTCGATCGCGATGATCGGCCGGCGTTTTGTGAGGGTCTCCGAGGACAAGAACCAGGCAGAGGCCGACTTCCGCTACACGCTGACGCGCGTGCGCGAGAACGGCGAGAGCATCGCGCTGCTCGGCGGCGAAGAGGAGGAGCGCGACGGCATCGACCGCAACTTCAGCAACGTCTTGCGCCAATGGGCCCGGCTCGCTGGACAACACATGCGCACCACCCTGGTGTCTCAGGGCTCGAGCCTTGTTGCTCCCGTGGTCCCTCTCTTGCTCTGCGCACCGAAATTCCTCGACGGCAGCATGACGCTCGGGCAGGTGATGCAGGCCGCCTCCGCCTTCACCATCGTGCAGAGCGCGTTCGGCTGGCTGGTCGACCACTATCCGCCGCTGGCCGACTGGAACGCCTGCGCCCGGCGCATTGCCGCGCTGATGATGTCGCTCGATGGTCTCGAACGCGCCGAGCAGGGTGACGGCATCGGGCGTATCAAGCGTGGGGATACGGACGATGATGCGATGCTGGAGCTGCGCGATCTCTCCGTCACGCTCGACGATGGCACCGCGGTGGTCAGCGAAACCGAGGTGGTCATCGAGCCCGGCGAGCGGCTGCTGGTGGCCGGCGAATCCGGCACCGGAAAGAGCACGCTGGTGCGCGCGATCGCAGGCCTGTGGCCATGGGGTGGTGGCAGCGTCAACCTCCATCCCGACCGGCGGCTTTTCATGCTGCCGCAGCGTCCCTACGTGCCGACCGGGAGCTTGCGCCGTGCGGTCGCCTATCCGGGCGCAGCCGAAGACTGGACGGTCGATGAGATCTGCGCAGCCCTGCGCAAGGTCGGCCTCGATCATCTCAAGGAGAAGATCGAGGAAGAGGGCCCGTGGGACCAGACGCTGTCCGGCGGCGAGAAGCAGCGTCTCGCCTTCGCGCGGCTGTTGCTGCACAGCCCGGACATCGTGGTGCTTGACGAGGCGACCTCGGCGCTCGACGAGAAGAGCCAGGACAGGATGATGAAGATGGTCACGGACGAACTGCCGAAGGCGACCATCGTCAGCGTGGCGCATCGCGCCGAACTCGAGGCCTTTCATAGCCGCAAGATCGTGCTGGAGCGGCACAGGGGCGGTGCCAGGCTCGTGAGCGACGTCGACCTCATCCCGCGCAGGGGTAAGCGGCGGCTGCTCGGCAGCTTCCTGCGCCAACGCAAGCCGGCACCGAAAAAGGCGGTCTGAGCGACGTTGGAGTCGGGGGGAAAACCGGCTATGCATGCGCCGCTCGCAACGAGGACCTCTGCTTGGCGCCCGATACCGACCCCGCGCCATTCGGCGCGTTCGCGCCGAATGCGGCGCAAGCTGCGATCATTTCGCTTGCGCACCGCTCCGGGCTGAAGCGCGGCGCGTTCCGCCCGTGGCTGTCGCGGCTTGTCAACCTGCTGCGCGCGGGTCCCGTCGACGTGCAGTATCAGGGCGCCTCGTTCCGCTTCCATCACCAGGCGAGCGCGACCGAGCGCGGTGCGCTGTTCAACCCCGACTATAATCTCGACGAGCTCGAGTTCCTGCGGCAGCACACACCAAGCGGCGGGGTGTTCGTCGACGTCGGCGCCAATGTCGGCACCTTCGCGCTGGTGATGGCGCGCCATGTCGGCGCGCAGGGCAGGATCGTCGCGATCGAGCCGCATCCCATGACCTTCGCGCGGCTCTCGTTCAACAACCAGGCGTCGGGATCGATCCAAGAATCGACTCGGGGATCGACGCAGGTCCGCCTCGTGCAGGCTGCGGCCGGCGATGCCGACGGCGAGCTGATGATCGAGACCGACGGCGACAATCTCGGCGCCAGCCATGTCGTGACCGGCACGGCGACGGCAAGGGCCATCAAAGTGCCGTCGTTACGGCTGATACGCATCCTCGAGGAATCCGGCGTCACGAAGGTCGATGCCCTCAAGATCGACGTCGAGGGCTTTGAAGACCGCGTGCTGATCGGCTTCTTCCGCGACGCGCCGCAATCGCTATGGCCCCGCGCTGTCGTGATCGAGCATCTGTCACAAAACGAATGGCGCGAGGATTGTATTGCAGACATGGTGGCGCGCGGCTTTGCCATCACGCGCAAGACACGGAGCAACACCTTCCTGTCACGCTGACGACGATCAACGACGGAGATTCCGATGATCGATCACATGGGTTTTCCTGTTTCCGACTATCAGCGCGCCAAGGCGTTCTATACCAAGGCGCTGGCGCCGCTCGGCTACAGCCTGATCATGGAGGTCACGCAGGAGCAGACCGGCCACGATCCCGCGGCGGGCTTTGGCGCCGACGGCAAGCCGGACTTCTGGATCGGCGGCGAAGGCGCGTTGAACAAGCCGGTGCACGTCGCGATTCTCGCCAAGGACCGCGCCACCGTGGATGCGTTCTACAAGGAGGCCATCGCGGCCGGCGGGCGCGACAATGGACCGCCTGGCATTCGCGCGCATTATCATCCGACTTATTACGGCGCCTTCGTGCTCGACCCCGATGGTCACAACATCGAAGCCGTCTGTCACGCGCCCGAATAGGCCTGTTCCATCGTCATGATGCGCGGGAACATCGACGCATCGGCAACGTTATCGTCTTTCGAGCAACGATATGTCGATGATGGATGATGCCGATCGAACCCCCGGAGATTCCGCCGGCAACACCGGGCACACCGAGTGAGCCGCCACCAGGAATTCCACCGGGCAATCCGCAGCCGGATATCGTGCCGCCTGTGCGCGAGCCCGGCGAGTCACCGCGACCCGATGAATTGCCCGGCCGTGTCCCGGAGGAGATCCCGCCGCGCGGACCGAACGGGCCGCGCACGCCCAATCCCGCGACGGATGCGAATTTGTCGCATCGTCACATTCGAGGCGATTGCAAGATGGGCCTGAATGCGCAATGAACGTCGATGTTCTGAAGTGATTTGCATGCAGAAATAAATCGAGACGCGGCTGCTTCGCCCGCCACAATCCGGCCTAACGCGTATCTGTTGATCGCAACACTGACTCCAAGAACTTCCTCTACAAGAACCTTCCCCAGGATCTCATCACATGACTCAATTTCGCTTCGTGCTGCTTGCCACGACGGCTCTGACCGCGATGCCATTCGCAAGCTCCGCATCGCACGCGCAAAGCGCACCCATCGTGATCGCGCAGGCGCAGGGCGAAACCGGCCCTGACGGAAAACCGAAGCAGCCATCGCGGGAGCAGCCGAAAGCGCCGCCGCAACAACCGCCGGCCGCTCGCCCCGCACCGGCCCCACCGCCGCCTCCGCCCGCGGCTCCCCAGCGTCCGAGTGCGCCGCCGCCGACGGCTGCGCCTCCGCATGCCCCGACACCACCACCTCCGGCGGCTGCGCCGACACGGCCGACGCCTCCGCCGCCGCCACCACCTCCGGCGCCAGCGGCTCCAAAGCAACCATCGCCACCCCCGGCGGCGGCACCGCAGCAGCATGCGCCGACGCCACCTCCGCCGCCTGCGGCTGCACCGCCCGCGCGCGTTGCCCCGACACCGACGCCAACACCGCCGCCTCCGGCAGCGCCGTCGCGCGTTGCTCCGACACCGACCCCGACGCCCCCTGCCGCGCCTCCGGCACGGGTCGCGCCGACGCCAGCGCCGACAGCGACGCCTGCACCGGCGGCACCAACGACGCGCGCCACGCCGACCCCGACGCCCGCGCCAACTGCTACGCCCGCTCCTGGCGGTGCGACGACCACGCCACCGGCAGGTCGCACGGGTCCGGCACCGACGCCCGCCCCCGGCGCAACCCCGGCCCCGACAGCAACGCCGGCTCCCGGCGGAGCCATGACGCCGCCGACCGGACGTCAGGGCGCAACGCCCCCTGCAACCACACCGCCAGCCGGCACGCCGCCTGCGGGTGCGCCCGCTGCCGGAACTCCGCCTGCGCCGCAGGCGGGCGCCCCGGCCCGGCCCACGCCTCCCGCCGGCGCCGCGGCGCCAACTGTCGTCCCTGGCACGCCAGCCGCAGCGCCACCGCCCAACAGGGCGCAATACGCTCCGCCGACGGTTGCGCCGGCCTTCCGGGCCGCGCCGACGGTCGCAGCGCCGCTGCCGCCACCGCCGCGCCCGCCGCAGCGTGATCTGACGCCGCTCGCTATCGGAGCGGGCGTGGTGGCCGGTGCCGTGATCGGCGCCACCATCGCCGACTACCGCAACCAGCGACAGGAGGTCATCGAAGGCGGCCGCACCGTCTACACCGAGCCGGACCGCATCATCATCCGCGACCCGGGCGGGCAAGCGTACGTCCGCGGCAACGATCTCTATCGCTTCCGCTATGGCGCCCGCGACATCCGCAGCGAGACGGTCGGCGGCGAAACCCGCACCGTCGTGATCCGTCCCGACGGCAGCGAGGTGATCACCGTGGTCGGTCCGGACGGTCAGTTGCTGCGGCGTATCCGCAGGGACCCCGGCGGGCGCGAGATCATCATCATCGACAACAGCTACCGTGATCCGCGGTCGGTCGGCGGCTTCTATGTCGACGTGCCGCCGCCGGTGGTGAACATTCCCTACGATCGCTACATCGTCGACGCCCAGGAGGCGTCGCCGGACGTGATCTACCAGACCATGGAGGCACCGCCGGTGCAGCGGATCGATCGGCGCTACTCGCTCGACGAGATCCGTTACAGCCCGAATGTTCGCATGCAGATGCCGAGCATCGACGTCAACACGATCAACTTCGAGACGGGGTCGTGGACCATCCCGCCGGACCAGGCTGCGAGGCTGCAGGTGATCGCCGACGGTCTCAACCGGGCGATCCAGCGCAACCCGCGCGAGGTGTTCCTGATCGAGGGCCACACCGACGCGGTCGGCAACGACGTCGACAATTTGTCATTGTCGGACCGCCGTGCGCAGGCCGCGGCCGAATTGCTGACCCAGCAGTTCAATGTGCCGGCGGAGAACCTGACCTCGCAGGGCTACGGCGAGCAGTATCTGAAGGAGCAGACGCAGGGGCCGAGCCTGATCAACCGGCGCGTCACCATCCGCCGCATCACGCCGCTGCTCAACGGCGGCCAGGCCTCGCTGCCGCCGCCCCCGCCAGGCACCACGCCGCCGCGGTAAGCGCAGCCACAAATGCAAAATGGCCGGGAGCGATCCCGGCCATTTTTGTTTCTTGCACTCTCGTGCCCCGGCCCATCTACTATCGATGCAATTGGATCGAGATTCTGGGTCCCGGCTCTGCGACGCACCGCCATAGCGCGTCGAAGACGCGCGTGAACGCGCTTATGGCGCTGCATCGCGTCCGGGACACGAGCAGACGCGCTTAGCCCTTGTCGCTCTCGAGCCGGAAGATCTGCGAGCCTTCGCCGCCCGATAGCAAGCCGCTCTCGGTGTAGAGCTTGAGCTTGGTGCGGGTGTCGGCGATGTCGAGGTTGCGCATGGTGAGCTGGCCGATGCGATGCTCCGGCGTGAACGCCGCGTCCTCGACCTTCTCCATGCTCAGCCGCTCCGGCGCATAGGTCAGGTTGGGGCTTTCCGTGTTGAGAATCGAATAGTCGTTGCCGCGGCGCAGCTCGAGCGTCACCTCGCCGGTGACGGCCCGCGCCACCCAGCGCTGCGCGGTTTCGCGCAGCATCAGCGCCTGCGAATCGAACCAGCGGCCCTGGTAGAGCAGACGGCCGAGGCGCAGGCCGCTGACGCGATATTGCTCGATGGTGTCCTCGTTGTGGATGCCGGTGACGAGGCGCTCATAGGCGATGTGCAGGAGCGCCATGCCGGGCGCCTCGTAGATGCCGCGGCTCTTGGCCTCGATGATGCGGTTCTCGATCTGGTCGCTCATGCCGAGGCCATGGCGGCCGCCGATGGCATTGGCTTCCAGGAACAGCGCGACAGGATCTGCAAAGGTCTGGCCGTTGAGCGCTGTGGGCTGGCCCTCCTCGAAACGCACCACGACCTTCTCGGCCTTCACAGTGCAATCGTCGCGCCAGAACGGCACGCCCATGATGGGATTGACGATCTTGATGCCGCTGTCGAGGCTCTCGAGATCCTTTGCCTCGTGCGTGGCGCCGAGCAGATTGCTGTCGGTCGAATAGGCCTTCTCCGCGCTCATCTTGTAGGCGAAGCCTTGGGCGGTCATGAACGCCGACATTTCGGCGCGGCCACCGAGCTCGTCGATGAACTGCTGGTCGAGCCAGGGCTTGTAGATGCGCAAGGATGGATTGGTCAAAAGACCGTAGCGATAGAAGCGCTCGATGTCGTTGCCCTTGAAGGTCGAGCCGTCTCCCCAGATGTTGACGCCGTCTTCCTTCATCGCGGCAACCAGCATCGTGCCGGTCACGGCGCGCCCGAGCGGCGTGGTGTTGAAATAGGTGATGCCGCCGGTCGAGATGTGGAAGGCGCCCGACTGGATCGCGGCGATGCCTTCGTGGACGAGCTGCGTACGGCAATCGACGAGCCGCGCCTTTTCGGCGCCGAACTCCATCGCCTTGCGCGGGATCTCGTTGTAGTCGGCTTCATCCGGCTGGCCGAGATTGGCGGTATAGGCATAGCAGCGCGCGCCCTTCTGCTTCATCCAGAGCAGCGCTGCGCTGGTGTCGAGACCGCCGGAGAAAGCGATGCCGACCTTTTCTCCCTTGGGCAGGCTCTTCAGAATCGTAGTCATGGCGCTTCCAATCGGATCTTAAGGGGCTGATGTCGTCTTTCGGTGTGACTTGCGCGATTATCAAATTTCGCGTGCATGGGCACGCCTTTAATGGCTTACATCGACGCTGCCGGGCCGGTTTTGCGGCCGAACAGGCGCTGGCGGAGCCGATAGGCCGGCCAAGCCAGCCGGGTCAGGGCGGCATCGACCGCCTCGTCGGAAAACCGTGTCCGCGGCCAGCGGTAAATCAGGGCGTAGGCGAGCCAGATCACCAGGAAGGTGACGAGGCCGGCGATCGAGACGTCGGTGAAAAAGTGCCCGCCAAAGGCCATGCGCAGGCCGCTGGTGACTGTGCCGAACACCACGGCCCCGGCATAGGCGAGCGGCCGCCACGTGGGCGGCGCCAGCGCAGCCGGCGCCAGCGTCCAGAACGCGGTCGCGCCCTCGCCGGAGAAGAACGAGCAGTTGCGTCCGCAGCCGCCGCGCGGATCCCACCACGGCACGAATGACAGGTCACCGGCGAACTCGGTCACGACCACCGGGCGCGGCCGGCCCCAATAGGATTTGAAGGCGAGATTGGTGAGAATGCCGGCCGACAGCGTCAGCGTCACCAGCAGGAAGACGATCGTTCGTCCCGAGACCATCAGCGGCCGGTCGGGCCTGACCAGCTTGACCCCCAGCGCCACGATCGATGGAACTGCGAACGCCCAGGCGATCCACATCGCCGCATCCCGCGCAAAGCCGGCCCAGCCATTCAGCTTGAGCGGAAAGGTCTTCGTCTCAGGATCGAAGAACAGCGAGGCGAGCTTGAGATCGAGCTCGGGAAAGACGCCGAAGACGACGCCGATCACGAGCCACAGCGCCAGCGCGATGAAGAGTCCAGTCCGGTTCATGGCGCGCGGTTTAGCCGAGCGGGATGGGGATGGAAACCCTTCGGCTGTCATTCCGGGGCGATGCGAAGCATCGAACCCGGAATCTCGAGATTCCGGGTTCGGTCCTGCGTACCGCCCCGGAATGACTACATTACCTACAGCGCATCCGGCCGCGAATTCGACGGCAGCGGCGGGGGCGGCTTGCGCGGGGGCGGCGGATGGCGCCAGGCGCCCGCATTGCGACCGGCGATCATCCAGTACACGACCCCGGCAACGATACCCGCGCCGGTCATGATCTCGAGATGGCGGCGCACGATGCCCTCGAACTCGAGCGTCTCGGGATGGAACGGAATAAGGCCGAGATAGCAGGCAAGCCCGACCAGCCCGCCACCGACCGCATAGGCGAGCGCACTGCGGATATAGAAGGCCTCGGTGATCGCGACGATGACCATCGCCGGCAACAGCGCGAAGCCGGAGATGAAGATGAAGCCAAAGCCGAGCAGGACGTCGATCGTGCCTTCATCAACCGGACCTGCGCCGAGATCGGAGAATTCCGGGAACAGCAGCGCAGCCACGACGATCATGCCGCCGACCAGGCATGAGGCCAGAAAGCCGAGAAAGATCACGACGAGGCGCCCGATCAGTGCCATCGGACGCATCCATCATCGTTGACCGAATGTAACACAACGTCCCCCACCGTCATTCCGGGGCGCGCGTAGCGCGAACCCGGAACCTCGAGATTCCGGGTTCGGGTCGTCCAGCCGCCCCGGAATGACTGCCTAGAAATAACGATGCCCGGCCATGACGGATGTTGATGGCCGCTTCATGTCAATCGGTCATCGCCATCGCGCGCAGCGCCTGGCGCTCGCGAACCGAGAGCTTTTCCGTCTCCGATTTGAGCTGGCCGCAGGCGGCGAGGATGTCGCGGCCGCGTGGCGTACGCACCGGCGAGGAATAGCCGGCGTTGAAGATGTATTCGGAGAATTTTTCGATCTGGTCCCAGTCCGAGCATTCATAGGCCGTGCCGGGCCAGGGATTGAACGGGATCAGGTTGATCTTGGCCGGGATGCCCTTGAGCAGCTTCACGAGGAGCCTGGCGTCGTCGAGGGAATCGTTGACGCCCTTGAGCATCACATATTCGAAGGTGATGCGGCGCGCGTTCGAGGCGCCCGGATAATCGCGGCAGGCCTGCAGCAATTCCGCGATCGGATATTTGCGATTGAGCGGCACGAGCTCGTTGCGCAGCTCGTCGCGCACCGCGTGCAGCGAGATCGCGAGCATGACGCCGATCTCGTCGCCGGCGCGCACGATGTTCGGCACCACGCCCGAGGTCGACAGCGTGATGCGGCGGCGGGAGATGCCGATGCCTTCATTGTCTCCGACGATGAGCAGGGCATCGCGCACCGCGTCGAAATTGTAGAGCGGCTCGCCCATGCCCATCATCACGATGTTGGTGACGAGGCGCGTGCCGTTCTCGCGATCGGCCCAATCATTCAGGCGATCGCGCGCCACCATCACCTGCCCGACGATCTCGCCGGCGGTGAGGTTGCGTACCAGCCGCTGCGTGCCGGTGTGGCAGAAGGAGCAGTTCAAGGTACAGCCGACCTGCGAGGAGACGCACAGCGTGCCGCGATCGGTCTCGGGAATGTAGACGCACTCGACTTCATGCGCCCTCTCGACATTGTCACCGCTCGGCAGGCGCAACAGCCATTTGCGGGTGCCGTCATTGGAGATCTGCTCGGCCACGACTTCGGGCCGGTCGACGGTGAAGTGCTTTGCGAGCTCGGCGCGGATGTCCTTCGAGATCGAGGTCATCTCGTCAAAGCTCCTGGCGCCGCGGAAATAGATCCAGTGCCACAATTGCTGCACACGCATCTTGCGCTGCGCGGGCGCTACGCCGATCTCGCCGAGGCGTTCGGCAAGCTCGCTCCGCGACAGGCCGATGAGCGAGGGCCTCGCCGGCGGCACATAGGTTTCGAGCGGGACCTTTTCCAAGGGAAGCCCGGCGGCAACGGTGTCGGTCGATTGAACGGTCATCGTCATTCTGTCTTGAGAAAAACTCTCGCCCCTCATCCTGAGGAGCGCGCATCGCGCGCGTCTCGAAGGATGAAGGCCCGGAACAAGCATCTCGGCCTCGCGGTTCGAGACGGCGCTTGCGCGCCTCCTCACCGTGAGGGGAAGCAGCTTTCAAATAGGCGTTTGAAAGCCCCCAAACAACGCCAAATTGGCGCGAAACGCACCCTACCGCTTGCAGTCTTGCGCGATTCGATCGAGGGCCTGCGCCAGGCCCTTGAGCGAGAAGGTGTCGGTGGTCTCGGTCCCCTTGGCCGAGACGCCCTTGACCACGAGATCGGCGGATTTGCGCATGGCCTCGACCATCCGCTCCTCCTCGGCCGCGTTCTTGATCCAGAGGCCGTCGCCTTGCGTGTACATCGCGTAGGACGCGCCCCCGACCTCGAGGGTCGATTCCGAGCCCGGTTTCAGCGCGTAGCCGATCATGACCGAGACTTCGTTGTTGACCCTCTCCGACGGCCGGGTGGAGACGAAGGCATAGGCCGGATCGCGCGGGCGGTTCGGCGGATTGGTCTTCGAGGACGAGGGTTTTGCCAGCGCAAAACAGACTTTCTTGCCGTTGGGCGTCGCCGAATAGGCGCCCCAGGTGCCGAACTGGCCGATCAGGGACGGCTCCGCACCGCCTGCAATGGCCGGAGGCGGCGCCACCGGTTTACTCTCGGGCTTTGCCGCCGTCTTTGCTGCGGTCTTGGCATCCGCGGCCGGCTTAGCCACTGCCTTCGGCGCCGGTTGCGCGGTTTGCGCGCGCGCAAGATCGGCGATCCCACACGCCACCACGCCAGTCATCAAGGATAAAAAAAGCACCCGCCACATCCTGGAGTGGTTCCCTCAATATTGTGACTGGAAGATGGCCCGGCTGGACTTTGTCCCGCACCCAAAATAGCCGGTAAGAGCCTGATTCGGAACGAGGTTACAGGGAAGAAAGTCCTAGTCTTTCGGTCTTAGCCCTTGGATCTGGCGGCGCGCTGCGCGGCCCATTGCGCCTCGGTCCAGCCGAGCAGGTCCTCGGCGCCGGAACTGCGCAAATGCGCGCCGCCGTCGATCACCACCATCTCGCCATTGATATAGCCGGCGCGGTCCGAGACCAGAAAGCTGGCGAGATCGGCGAGCTCGGCATGCTCTCCGGTGCGGCCCAGCGGATTGCGCGACGCCCAGCCCTCATCGCGGCCCTCCGGGCGCAGCTGGCCGGAGGCGCCGGCGGTCGGGAACGGACCCGGCGCAATCGCCAAGGTGCGGATGCCCTTCGGCCCCCATTCAACCGCGAGGCTCCTGGTCATCGCCAGCACGGCCGACTTCGCCATCGCTGAGGGCACGGTGAAGGCACGGCCGGTAATGGTCGAGGTCGAAAGGATCGAGAGCACGACGCCTTTGTGCGCGCCTTCGATCCAGCGGCGGCCCGCCGCAAGCGTGCAATACATCGCGCCGTGCAGCGTCGGCGCCAGGATCGCGTCCGCGGCACGGAATGAGAGATGCTCGCTCTGCGCGATGAAGGTCGCGGCCGCATTGTTGACGAGGATATCGAGCGGCGCCTCGCGCCAGATCTGATCCATCATGCCATCGACCGCCGCGCCGTCGCGGACATCACAGACGATGGTTGTGACCTTGCCGCCGGTCTCGTTTCGCATCTCGCTGGCGGCAGCCTCGAGGCGATCGCGCTTGCGGCCGCAGATCACGAGCTCGGCGCCGAGCGCGCGGAAGCGACGCGCCATCGCAGCACCAAGTCCGGAGCCGCCGCCGGTAACCAGGATGCGCTTGTCCCTGAGCAGGCCTGTTTCAAACATCGTTTGAATCCTCCCGTTCGCAAACATCGCCATTGCGAGCGCAGCGAAGCAATCCAGACTGTCGCCGCGGAAAGATTCTGGATTGCTTCGCTGCGCTCGCAATGACGGAGAATAGGCCTACGCATCGCTTTGAACAAAGAAACCGGATTGTGGGCTGGCGTTAAATCCGGCAAAAGCAGGCAAACTATAATTCTGCTTTGAAACGCCTAGGTGTCGCCATGAAAGCCATCCTCTGCTCGCAATATTGCCAGCCCGACGATCTCGTGTTGGCCGATGTACCGGATCCGGTGGCAGGGCCCGGCGAAGCCGTAATCGCGATCAAGGCGGCGGCGCTGAATTTCTTCGACATCCTGATGATTCAGGGCAAGTACCAGGTCAAGCCGCCGTTCCCGTTCTCACCGGCCGCCGAAGTCGCCGGTGTGATCGAGAGCATCGGCCCCGGCGTGACCGATCTGAAAGTGGGCGACCGCGTGGTGGCCTCCTGCGGCCATAACGGCGCGCGCGAGAAGATCGCGCTGCCGGCGGCTTCGATCGTGAAGATTCCGGACAATCTCGATTACGACCGTGCGGCCGGAATCATCATTATCTACGGCACCGCGCTGCACGCGCTCGAGGATCGCGCGAGCCCGAAGCCGGGCGAGACGCTTGCGGTGCTCGGCGCTGCCGGCGGCACCGGCCTGGCGGCCTGCGAGCTCGGCAAGCTGATGGGCCTGAAGGTCATCGGCTGCGCCTCGTCGGATGAGAAGCTGGCTTTTGCGAAAGCGCACGGCGCGGAGCTGACGCTCAACTACGGCAAGGAAGATCTGAAGGAGGGCCTGCGCAAGCTCACCGACGGCAAGGGCGTCGACATCATCTTCGATCCCGTGGGCGGCGCCTATGCCGAGCAGGCACTGCGCTCGATCGCCTGGGAAGGCCGCTTCCTGGTGATCGGCTTTGCCGCCGGCGACATTCCAAAGATGCCGCTCAACCTCGCGCTGCTGAAGGGCTGCGATATCCGCGGCGTGTTCTGGGGCGCCTGGACGCGGCTCAACCCGGCGAAGAACCGCGCCAATCTGGAGAAGCTCGTGAAGTGGACGGCGGAAGGCAAGATCTCCTCCCACGTCGACCGCACCTTCCCCCTGGCGCAGACCGCCGATGCGCTGAAGGTGCTGGCCGGCCGCCAGGCGATGGGCAAGGTGATCCTGCATCCCTGACGTCGCGCGGATGTTACGAAACGTTGCTCGCCACAAACCTGGCCGTCATCGCCGGCCGCACATTCAACTGTCATCCAACTGTCATCGCCCGCCTTGCGCGCAGTTGCGCACTGGAGCGGGCGATCCAGTATTCCAGCGACGTCAGGCGCATGCGGAGAAGCCGCCGCGTACTGGATTTCCCGCTCGCCGCCTACGCTAAAGCCTTGGCGTAGCCGGCCTTGGCGTAGCCGGGTCGCGGGGAATGACCGCGTAGAATGTGGTGCATGCAACGGGCCTCTCGCAGCAGACCGCCGGATTTAAGGTAAAAGTTCCCTCAACCACCGCGATCAAAATTGCGGTGCACGTCCCGCTCTTGCCTCAATCAAACCCAAATGTTTCCTGATTCGCCCAAACCGTGGTCGTCTTTTGGGCTGAATCGGACGGCGATTTACCGGTTCCAGTGAGCGGGGGCTTCTGGACAACAATAAGAAGACTTCACCCGGGATGCCCCCAGCGCGTTGCGTTTAGTAATAGGGGAGCATCAGACCATGGAGACGACGGCCTACCGTCTGTCCAAGACATCTCGGGCGTTCGACGCCGAGCAAGTCATGACCGATCTGGACGCCATGCCCTATCATCTGGCACAGGCCGACCGGACCGAGCTTTCACCGCACGATCCGATGCCGCTGTTTTTGTCCGATCCGCAGGGCACGCCGGATCCACGAGAGTTTACCCCCCGCCGCGCGCGGCGCGTCGGCCTCGCGACGCAAATCGTCGCCAGTGTGCTGGCCGCATCCGCGATCGCAGTGCTGGTCACGTTGTTCCACTCCGACGTCAGCCGCCTGTTCGCCGCCAATGCTACGGCATGGATAAGCAGCGTGGCGGCCGAGGAGCCGGCGACACCACCGGCCCCGGTCGCACGCCAGACCCCGCTGAAGGATCCGGCCCGGGTGTCGAACCCGATGCAACTCGCCGCCGCAGAAGCCAGGGAAGTCACGGCGCCGGCGCCGCCGAGCCGCGAGGCGATCGCGACCGCCTACCAGAACGCGCTGCAAGCGCAGACGCCGGCACAGGCCGCCGCCGCGCCCGTCGCGCCGCCGCCCGCACCGCTGGCGCCACCTCAGCCCGTCAAAACGCTCGACGCCGACACGCTGGCCGGACTGATGACGCGCGCCAGGAGCCTGATGACCATCGGCGATATCGCCGCCGCCCGGCTGCTGCTCGAGCGCGCGGCGAATGCGCAGGATGCGACAGCGGCGTTCGTTCTGGCGCAGACTTTTGACCCGGCCGTACTCGGCACCAAGGATACGCGCAGCATCACCGCGGATCCCGCCACTGCACGAAGCTGGTACCAGAAGGCCGCTGCCCTCGGATCCGCGGAGGCGCGGGCGCGCCTCACGCAACTTCAGGACTAGGATTTCAATTTAAGCAGAGGACATCATGCGTAACGCTTTGAGAATGGCGCTAGCCGCCATCGTGACGATGTGTGGCCTGTCAGCACAGGCCGAGCAGACCGAATACGACCCGAGCAAGGTCTCGGACAGTCTGAAGGCGATCTTCCAGTTCGGATCGGTCTCGACCAAGCAGGCGTTGAACGCCAACACGGTCACGCTGATCACCGGCACCATCGGCGGCACCTATGTGCAGTTCGGCGCCGACCTCGCCTCCGTGCTCGATGACGGCAACAAGCTGCGCGTGCTGCCGATCGTCGGCCGCGGCTCGGTGCAGAGCGTCGCCGACATCCTGTTCCTCCAGGGCGTCGATCTTGGCATCGTGCGCGCCGACACGCTCGACTACCTCGAGCGCAAGGGTTTTGCGAGCGACATCAAGAAGCAGTTCACCTACGTGACCAAGCTCTACAATGAAGAGATGCAGGTCATCGCGCCGAAGTCGATCGCGACACTGAAGGACCTCGAGGGCAAGAAGGTCAGCGTCGACCTGCCCAATGGCGGCACCTTCGTCACCGCGCTCACGGTGTTCGAGCGGCTCGGGATCAAGGCCAACTTCGTCTATATCGAGCAGCGCATCGCGATGGAGAAGCTGAAGGCCGGCGAGATCGACGCCGTGATCGTGGTCGGCGGCAAGCCGTACAAGTCGGTCTCGACCTTCAATAATGATGGCCGCTTCCATCTTGCGGGCGTGGACTACGCCAAGCCGCTCCAGAGCGACTATCTGCCGGCGACGCTGACGGCAAAGGACTATCCGAACCTGATCAAGGATGGCGAGACGGTCGATACGATCGCGGTCCCGGCCGTGCTTGCCGCCTATAATTGGGGGCCGAAGACGGATCGTTACCGCAAGATCGCACTGTTCGTGGACGCGTTCTTCACGAAATTCCCGACGCTGCAGAACCCGCCCTTCCATCCGAAATGGAAAGAGGTCTCGCTCGCGGCCCCGTTGTCGGGCTGGAACAGGCTGCCGGTGGCGCAGCAATGGCTCGACAGCCACGGCGTCGAGCCGGTGGCGCGCCAACGCTTCGAGACATTCCTGAAGCAGAACCCCGCGGCGGCGAAGGTGTCCGAGACCGACAAGGAAGCGCTGTTCAAGCAATTCCAGGCCTGGGAAGCGGAGAACGGCTCGCGGGCGCAGGCGAGGTCGGAGAAGAAGTAGCGGCAAACACCGTCATTGCGAGGAGTGAAGCGACGAAGCAATCCAGACTGCCACCGCGGAAACATCTCTGGATTGCTTCGCTTCGCTCGCAATGACGAGCTTGTGGAACGCTAGCGCTGCACTCTCACTGTCATCACCCGCCTTGTGCGCGATTGCGCACTGGAGCGGGTGATCCAGTATTGCAGAGGCAGCGCAAGGACACGGATAAGCCGCGGCGTACTGGATTGCCCGCTTTCGCCGGCAACGACGGCGGAGCGTGTTACTCCCGCGACTACGCGGCTTCCGCCTCTGCTTCGCCCACACCGCGCTTCAGCGCGGCGCGGGCGGCTTCGCGGTGATCTGGCGTGATGTGGCTGGCGACCAGCTTGATTGCGGTCGCGAGCACGGCGGCATCATCGGTGAAGCCGAGCATCGGCAGCATGTCGGGCACGACATCGAACGGCAGGATGAAATACGCGATCGCGCCCAGCAGCGATGCCTGCACATGGCGCGGCGTCTGCTTGTCGAAGGCGCAGTAATAGGCGGCGAGCAGATCCTCGGCGAACGGCAGGTGCGCGACCACGCGCTTCAGCTTGCGCCAGAAACGCCGGCGCACGGTCTCGCGGTCTTCCGCCCGCCGATCGGCCGGCTCAAAGCCGACGCTGTGTTCGGCAGCAGCCATGGTCCAAAACTCCCCGTTCAGGCCGGCGCGGCCGATGGCCGCATCCAATGCCGATCACAAGATGGGGATGCGGCGGCATTGCAACAAGACGTCAGCCAAGGCCTGCCTGTGTCGCGATGGCGTTCATCGCCTTGGCGAGCTCGATATCGAGCGCGGTGACGCCGCCGGCATCATGGGTCGAGAGCACCACCTCGACCGTCTTGTAGACGTTCTTCCATTCGGGATGATGGTCCATCTTCTCGGCCACCAGCGCGGCACGTGTCATGAAGCCGAAAGCCTGGTTGAAATCCCTAAAGGTAAACGTCCTGCCGATCGCCTCGCGGCCACCGGTCTCGGTCCAGCCGGATAGTTCGCTCAAGGCCAGCTTGCGTGCTTCCGCCGACAGCCGCTCCGTCATGATCGCCTCCGTCTTCAGGGGAACTTTACCCTAACACCGTGCTGACGCCGGGGTTCATATGGAGTTGTCCTCCATCCGCTAACCATGACGCAGATGTAACCCTGACGGGCAAGAAATTTGCTACAATTGCGGGGGTAATGACCAGGCCAAGATGAAACCGAGCCTGAAACGCCTGTATGGGAGATCGATGACCGGGGGCCTGGAGCTGGCCGAAACACCCACACCGACGTCGCCGCGATCGGCGGCGCGGAAGACCATGCTTGTTTCGCTCGCGTTCGTGCTTGCTGTCGTCGGCGCGCTCGTCGGCGGCTATTATTTTGCCATGCGCCCGGTGACGCTCAGAATCGCCGTTGGCCCGGCCAACAGCGACGACGTCAAGGTCGTGCAGGCGCTGACGCAGGCTTTCGTCCAGAGCAAGGGCTATGTCCGGCTGCGTCCGGTCCAGACCGAGGGCGCCACCGCGAGCGCCGAGGCGCTCGCCGAGAACAAGGTCGACCTCGCCATCATCCGCGGCGATCTCGACGTGCCGAAGACCGCCCAGGCGGTTGCGACGTTGCGCAAGAACGTCGTCGTGCTCTGGGTCCCGGCGACCGGCAAGGGCAAGAAGAAGGGCGCCAAGATCACCAAGATCGCGCAGCTCGCCGGCCATCGCATCGGCGTGGTTGGCCGCACCCAGGCCAACGTCAATCTCCTGAAGGTGATCCTCCAGCAATACGGCGTCGATCCCGCCAAGGTGGAGATCGTGCAATTCCCGGCCAATGAAGCCGCCGAAGCGATCCGCACCCAGAAGGCCGACGTCTATCTCGCCGCCGGCCCCGTCAACAGCAAGATTACCGCGGATGCGATCGCCGCCTCCACCAAGGACGGCGGCACGCCGACCTTCCTCGCGATCGATTCGGCCGACGCGATCGCGCAGAACCATCCGGTCTATGAAGCCGCCGAGATCCCCGCCGGCACCTATGGCGGCTCGCCCGACCGGCCCGATGACGAGGTCAAGACGATCAGCTTCGCGCACCACATCGTGGCGCGCAAAGGCCTGTCGGACACTACCGTCGCCGCCTTCACCCGGCAGCTCTTCGCGATACGCCAGCAGCTGGTGACGGAATTCCCGCTGGCGGCGAAGATCGAGACGCCCGACACCGACAAGGACGCCGTGATCCCCGTGCATCCGGGCGCGGCCGCCTTCGTCGACGGCGAGGAAAAGACCTTCCTTGACAGATACAGCGACTACATCTGGTGGAGCCTGATGGCGCTCTCGGCGATGGGCTCGATCGGCGCCTGGTTCGCCGGCTACCTGAAGAAGGACGAGCGCGACAACAACAGCCATCTGCGCGAACGGCTGCTGGACATGATCGCGGCGGCGCGGCGCTCGGAGACCGTCGACGAGCTCGACCAGATGCAGGGCGAGGCCGACGACATCCTGCGCGACACGCTGCGCTGCTTCGACCACGGCGCCATTGAAGAAAGCGCGCTGACCGCCTTCAACATCGCGCTCGACCAGTTCCACTCCGCGGTCGCCGACCGCAAGGCGCTGCTGCTCAGCCTGCCGCAGAACCTGCAGCGCGCCGGTGCCCAATTCCGCGCCGCCGGCAACGCGTAAAAGCTTCCGCGCGTAATCGCTGCGTCACATTGTCTCAATATAGCGTTGGCTTCGCAGTGACGGCTGCCACCGCAGTCGTCCCGACCGATTTCGAGACGCCTTTCCATGAAAATCAAATTCTCCCGTCGCCAATTCCTCTCCACCAGCGCCGGCGCACTCGGCGCGATCGCGATGCCCTATGTGTCGCGCGCGGCCGACCGGCCGCTGATCACCCATGGCGTTCAGTCCGGCGACGTCACGGTCGACGGCGGCGTGGTCTGGGCGCGCGCCGATCGTGCCTCACAGATGCTGGTCGAGGTGGCGACGACGGATAGCTTCAAGGACGCCCGCGCACTGCCGCCGATTGCCGCGCTGCCCGAGAGCGATTTCACCGCGAAGATGCTGGTCGAAAATCTGCCCGGCGGTCAGGACATCTTCTACCGCGTCCGTTTCCGCGATCTCTCTCACACCGCGATCGAGAGCGAGCCGGTGGTCGGCCGCTTCCGCACCGCGCCCGCTGACCGCCGCGACGTCAGCTTCGTCTGGGGCGGCGACGTCGCCGGCCAGGGCTGGGGCATCAACCCCGACGACGGCGGCATGTTCACATTCTCGGCGATGCGCAAACACCGTCCGGACTTCTTCCTGCATTCCGGTGACACGATCTATGCCGACGGCGTGATCCCCTCCGAGGTGAAGCTTGCCGACGGCAAGATCTGGAAGAACGTCACCATCCCCGAAAAGGCCAAGGTCGCCGAGACGCTCGACGAGTTCCGTGCCGCGCACAAATACAACTTCACCGACGACAATGTCCGCGCCTTCAATGCCGAGGTGCCGATCTTCGTGCAGTGGGACGACCACGAGGTGACCAACAACTGGTCGCTGTCGAAGGATCTGCCGGCCGCATACAAGGAGCGCAACGTCACCCTGCTCGCCGCGCGCGCCGCGCGCGCCTTCCACGAGATGTATCCGATGCGCGAGAGCATCGTGGAGCCGGGCCGGGTCTATCGCCAGATCTCCTACGGCCCACATCTCGACGTCTTCATGCTGGACGAGCGCAGCTATCGCGGCCCCAACGGTCCGAACCTGGAGACGGAATACGGCCCCGCGTCCTATTTCCTCGGGCCGGATCAGATGGCCTGGCTGAAGCGCGGCCTCCTGAACTCGCGTGCGACCTGGAAGGTGATCGCCTCCGACATGCCGCTCAGCATCCTCGTTTACGACGATGCTGCGAACAAGAAGGGGTCGGAAGCCTTCGCGCAGGGCGACGGGCCGGTGCGCGGGAGAGAGTTCGAGATCGCCGACCTCCTGCGCTTCATCAAGATGGCGCCGATCAAAAACACGGTGTGGCTGACCGCCGACGTCCACTATACGGCCGCGAACTACTACAATCCGGACAAGGCGCAGTTCCAGGAATTCGAGCCGTTCTGGGAATTCGTCTCGGGGCCGCTGCATGCCGGAACGTTCGGACCGGGCGAGATGGACAACACGTTTGGACCCGAGGTGCGTTTCGTCAAGGCGCCCGGCCTCGACAAGCAGAACTTGCCGCCGTCGGCCGGCATGCAGTTCTTCGGTCACGTCAAGATCGACGGCGCAAGCGGCCAGATGACGGTGACCCTGCGCGACCGCGCAGACACCGCGTTGTGGTCGACGACGCTTGAACCGAAGCTCGCTTAGAGCACACTGCTACCTGGAGGCACGCGCGCGCAGCGCGGCCTCCATCGCATCACTCGAGCAGGGTTTTTGCAGCCGCGGCACGCCAGCGAACTCGGGCGGAATCCTCGTCTCCGCGCCGTAGCCGGTGACGAAGACGAACGGGATTTTCAGCGCAGCCAGCCGCTCGGCGATCGCAAAGCTCGTTTCGCGGACCAGCTCGACATCGAGGAGCGCAAAGTCGGGCGCGCGGTCGGTGATCGCATCCAGTGCGCGCGCAACGGATGCGACTGTCCGCACATCCTTCACGCCGAGCCCGAGCAGGCGTTCTTCGAAATCGATCGCGATGATGGGATCGTCCTCAACGATCAGCACATCGGCGGGGACATCGGAGCCGTCGAATGAAGCGCGCTGCATGGTCTCGTCGATTGAGGGCTGCATGATGTTCCAATCAAGACGGTTTCAGCCCGATGCCTGCGCCCCGCGCATCGGAGGTTCCAGGAACGAAGCGCACCACATCACCGTTTCTCCGTCTGTCCACTTGTGCACACAGGCGGCGAGCGGAACCAGCTAATGTCGGGGGAGATCGGAGAGCGTTGGGATGGATGCGCGAAGCAACAGGACAGCCGAGATTGCGAGCCGGCCCTACAACAATCTGCTGCGGCGACTGAGCCAGGCCGACTACGCGCTGATCGCGGCGCATCTGACGACCGAGGCAACATCGGCGAACGAGCTGCTCTACAATCCCGGCGACGACGTCCAGGTCGTGCATTTTCCCTGCGGGCCGTCGCTTGCGACCTTCCTCGTTCCCAACGAAGACGGCCGCGACGTCGAGACCATTCTGGTCGGCCGCGAGGGCGCCGTCGGCGGCGTCGTCAGCGAAGGCTATCTGCCGGCCTATACGCGGATCGTCGTGAAGTTCGGTGGCCCCTTCGTGCGCATCCATGTCGGCAAGCTCGAGGCCGCCAAGCGCAGCTCGCCGACGCTGCGCAACATCTTTGCGCGCTACGCCGACTGCATGCTGGCGCAGATCTTCCAGTCGACGGCCTGCAACGCCATCCACTCGATCGAGCAGCGCACCGCCAAATGGATTTTGGCCGCGATGGAGCGGATCGACGGCAACGACAGCGTGCCGCTCACGCACGAGCAGCTGGCGACCCTGCTCGGCGTCGGGCGTAGCTACGCGAGCCGCGTCATCCAGTCGTTCAAGGCGCAAGGCCTGATCGAGACGCGTCGCGGCTCGATCCTGGTGTACAACCGCGAGGGCCTCAAATTGCGGGCCTGCCTGTGCAACGACGCGGTGAAGGGCCATTTCGAGGAGGTGCTGCGCGGGGTGTATCCGACGGAGGAAGAGGATATCGGCGTGGAGGCGGGTCGATCCCCTCGCCGCGCGACGTGAACCCACGCAAAGAGCGCTGCTACAAAACCGGGGTATCCATGGAGGACTACCTTGGCCGTCGATTATTGGTGGGTCGGCTTTTTCGTCGACGACGCGACGCGTCAGCGCCTCAAACCACACTTCAAGGCAGCCGCTGCGAACAGCAGCCTTTCGATCGAAGCGGAGCAGGCGATCGCGGCTTGGCGCGCCAACCCAGGCGATTTCGAGGAAGCGGCCTTTTGTTCAAACCCAGAAACGGCGGCTCAAACCAACGCCTTCATTTGCGCGTTCGGCCTTCCCGGGTTTGTCGAGCTTGCAGTGCAGTTGCTGATTGAGGGCCACGAGCTCTCCGGGATCGCCAACGAACAAAACCTGTTCGGTATGGTCATCACGTCCCGGCATGCACCGGTGAGTATCGTCTGGCACGCGCTGGGCGCAGAACGCTCGGAGCTGCTGCCTGGCCGGATGGGCAACATGCTGCTGGCTCCAAACGAGGTTGAAGCCGCCCTTGAGGCGACCCATCGGGCCTATTCGGGCCTGGCGACGAACGAGATGCTGACGAGGGCAAGGCGCTATTGCGGTCACAGCGTACGAGACGACGAGCTGCGCGAGACGCTCGACTTTCTGCCCGGAGGGCTCGCGGAAGCCCGCGGGAGGAACCTGGGGTTCGCCACGCTGGCATGCCCAAGACTTTGAAAGAATTTGACCAAACCCCGTGGTAGAACGGCCAGGCGACGGCCAAAGAAGCCATTGTTTTTTAGCGTTTTCTGACTATATTGCGCTGCAAACGCGTTGAGGTGCCCGGCTTTGATGGCCGGGCTTCCTTTTTGGGCGGAAAGCGCCCGTTTCTCAGGTTTCCAGCGTTATCCGAAAAAGAGGTCCCGGTCTGACCGGCGAGATCGCGCTAACCCATTGTTCGACCGCAAAGAAGCTCACTCATGAACCTTCGTAACGTCGCCATCATCGCTCACGTCGACCACGGCAAGACGACCCTCGTCGACCGCCTCCTCCAGCAATCCGGTACCTTCCGCGAGAACCAGAAGGTGGCCGAGCGCGCCATGGACTCCAACGATCTGGAGCGCGAGCGCGGCATCACCATTCTGGCCAAGGCGGCCTCGGTGCAGTGGAAGGACACCCGCGTCAACATCGTCGACACCCCCGGCCACGCCGATTTCGGCGGTGAGGTCGAGCGCATCCTGAACATGGTGGACGGCGCGCTGGTGCTGGTCGACGCCGCCGAAGGCCCGCTGCCGCAGACCAAGTTCGTGGTCTCCAAGGCGCTGAAGGTCGGCCTGAAGCCGATCGTCGTCATCAACAAGGTCGACCGCCCCGACGCGCGCCCGACCGAAGTCATCAACGAGGTCTTCGACCTGTTCGCCGCGCTCGATGCCAGCGAGGAGCAGCTCGACTTCCCGATTCTTTACGGATCGGCCAAGCAGGGTTGGATGGCCGAGAGCCCTGAAGGTCCGAAAGACAAAGGCATGGAGCCGCTGTTCGACCTGATCCTGCGCCACGTCGCGCCGCCGAAGGTCGAGGAAGGCCCGTTCAAGATGATCGGCACCATCCTGGAGGCCAATCCCTATCTTGGCCGCATCATCACCGGCCGCATCTCCTCCGGCGTGCTCAAGCCGAACCAGCAGGTCAAGGTGCTGAATGCCGACGGCAAGCTGGTCGAGCAGGGGCGCATCACCAAGATTCTCGCCTTCCGCGGGCTCGAGCGCACGCCGCTCGATGAGGCCGAAGCCGGTGACATCGTCGCCATTGCCGGCCTCACCAAGGGCACCGTCGCCGACACCTTCTGCGATCCGACCGTCGAGGTGCCGCTGCCGGCACAGCCGATCGATCCGCCGACCGTGTCGATGTCCTTCATCGTCAACAACTCCCCGCTCGCCGGCACCGAAGGCGACAAGGTGACGAGCCGCATGATCCGCGACCGTCTGCTCCGCGAAGCCGAAGGCAATGTCGCGCTGCGCGTGGTCGAGGCCGACGACAAGGATTCGATGGAAGTTTCGGGCCGCGGCGAATTGCAGCTCGCTATCCTGATCGAGACCATGCGCCGCGAGGGTTTTGAGCTCTCGGTGTCGCGTCCGCGCGTCGTGCTCCAGAAGGACGAGGCAACCGGCGGCGCCATGGAGCCGATCGAGGAGGTCGTGATCGACGTCGACGAGGAGCATTCCGGCGTCGTCGTGCAGAAGATGAGCGAGCGCAAGGCCGAGCTCATCGAGATGAAGCCCTCTGGCGGCAACCGCCTGCGCCTGGTGTTCTACGCGCCGACCCGCGGCCTGATCGGCTACCAGGGCGAGCTTTTGACCGACACCCGCGGCACCGCGATCATGAACCGCCTGTTCCACGGCTATGCGCCGTACAAGGGCGAGATCCAGGGCCGTCGCAACGGCGTGCTGATCTCCAACGACCAGGGCGACGCGGTGGCCTACGCCATGTTCAAGCTGGAAGACCGCGGCCCGATGATGATCGAGCCCGGCTGGAAGGTCTATCGCGGCATGATCGTCGGCGAGCACACCCGCGACAACGATCTCGAGATCAACGTGCTCAAGGGCAAGCAGCTCACCAACATCCGTACCACGTCCAAGGACGAGGCGGTGCGCCTGACCCCGCCGATCCGGATGACGCTGGAAAAGGCGCTCGCCTATATCGAGGACGACGAGCTCGTCGAGGTCACGCCGAAGTCGATCCGTCTGCGCAAGAAGCACCTCGATCCGAACGAGCGCAAGCGCGCGGAGAAGGCCAAGGAAGCGGTGGCGTAAGCCACTCACGCTGTCATTTCTTGGTCATCTCGCTGTCATCACCCGCTTCGCGGGTGATGACGCTCACGTGGTGGTGGCTTTGGCGCACACAACAGACGTGCTAGAGCCCAGCCATGACCTCCCTCCCCTCCTCCGTCGACGTCGCAATCATCGGCGCGGGCGCCGCTGGTCTCGGCGCAGCCCACGCGCTGAAGGATTGCGGCCTCTCCATCATCGTACTGGAAGCGCGCGACCGGCTCGGCGGCCGCGCCTGGACCGTGCAGGCCTCGCCTGAAGTGATCTTCGATGTCGGCTGCGGCTGGCTACATTCGGCAGACAAGAACTCCTTCGTAGGAATCGCCGAACGCCTGAATTTCGAGGTCAACAGGGATCTTCCACCCTGGCGCGATCGCGCCTTTGGCGAGGTGTTTCCGGACAGCGAGCGCGAGGACTTCGGACGCGCGATCGACGAATTCTACGAGCGTGTGTCCGAAGCTGCGCAAGACCGCGAGGATGCGCCAGCCGAACGCTATCTCGAACCCGGCAATCGCTGGAACCCGATGATCAATGCAGTCTCGACCTATGTGAACGGCTGCGAGCTCGACCGCGTCTCGATTCTGGACATGGACGCCTACGAGGACACCTACTTCAATTGGCGCGTACGGGCCGGATTTGGCGCGCTGGTCGCGGCCTACGGTGCGTCATGTCCAGTGGCACTGAACTGCAAGGTCACGCTGATCGATCACTCCGGCAAACGCATCCGGCTCGAAACGTCGCTTGGCACGCTCGATGCTGCAAAGGTGATCGTCACGGTACCGACCAACCTGATTGCAGATGAAGCGATCCGCTTCTCGCCGCAGCTCCCGGCCAAGGTCGACGCCGCGCGCGGCCTGCCGCTCGGCGTCGATGACAAGGTGACGCTGGCGCTGGAGAACGCGGAAGCCTTTCCAAGCGAAGGCAATTTGCGCGGCGCCACCATGCGCACCGCCATGGGCACCTATCACATCCGCCCGTTTGGTCAGCCCTGCATCGACGGTTTTTTCGGCGGCCGCTTTGCACGCGAATTGGAGGACGCCGGCGACGGCGCCTTCGCAGCCCAAAGCATCGACGAGATCGCGGGTTACCTCGGCAACGACATCAGGCGCATGCTGAAGCCGCTGCGTGAGTCCCGATGGGCCCACGATCCCTTCGCCCGCGGCGCCTATTCCCACGCGCTCCCGGGTCATGCCGGCGACCGCGCCGTGCTGGCGGCTCCCGTCGATGGGCGGCTGTTCTTTGCGGGCGAGGCGACGTCGCCGAACTTTTTCTCGACGGCGCATGGAGCGCGGGACAGCGGAGAGCGGGCGGCGAATGAAGTGCTGGCAACGATGGCAAAGGCGTAGCAACAAACTCCGTCATTGCGAGCGGAGCGAAGCAATCCAGAATCCCCCGCGGAAAGATTCTGGATTGCTTCGTCGCTTCGCTCCTCGCAATGACGGGGCTACTACTCGATCACCCTCGCCCGCAAGTCCGCGTCCGGCACGAAGCACGCATCATACTTGCCGAAAATGCGATAGCGGTTGCGTGCGACGAGATTGTAGACCGCGTTCCGCAGCGGTTTTGGCACGGCGAACAGCGCGCGCACCCAGCTCCAGCCGGGGAGTTGCGACAGCACGGTCAGCGCGGCGTCCGATTTCATGAATACTTCGCCGCCGTGAACGACGGCGTTGGTGTCGGGATCATCGGGATCGATGCCGAAGGTCTGTGCGAGCTTCGTTCCGTACTCCGACTGGATCGGCGTGAAACGGAATCGGCGCGCCGTGTCGCGCGTCGCGACGAAGCGAATCCAGCGTGAGCAGAAGATGCAGACGCCGTCGAACAGGATCACGTCGTCGTCAGGCCATTTACTCATCAGAGTCTCTTTATTGACGCGTCTTCTTCACGCGAACCGAAAACGCTATCGGCTATCCAGCATCAGCAGAGCGACCAGCATCAGCACAATCGCCGGGCCCGTCTTCACCAGCGCGCCAAGCGGCTCGATCCAGAGGTCGGGCGTCAGGATCGCGGCGCCGACCATATAGCCGAGCGAGGCAACGATGCCCGCGACGAGCCCGACGCCCGCGGTGCGGCGGAAGGCGATGAGCACGCCGATCGACATGTCCATGAGGCTGGTGCCGATGGTGATGGGATCGACCAGCGCGGATGGGAAGCCGTGCGCGCTCAGGATGCCAGCGGCGGCGCGGTAGGAGACGATCAGGGCGATGAAACCGGAGACGACCCAGAACGCCACCAGGCTCGCGAACACAAGCGCCTTGACCAGGTATAGCCGCGCAAACCATTTGTCCTGGATGGTGGCGGGATGACGCCCGATCGCCTCGGCCAGTGTCGTCGGCACAATGCCTGTGGCTGCGATCCAGTGCTGCGGGTCGCCCGTCACGCCGCGGCGCAGTTCGGCGATCGCGGTCGAGCGCATCGGCGGCATCCAGCCGAGCCGGCTGGCGAGATCGCCTGCCCACGCGCTGCAATCGAGCAGGAATGCCGGCATCGCGAGATGCGGCCAGCCGGCCGTGCCGAACGCAAGGCGAAACTGCTTGATGACGCCAGCCATCGTGACCGGCTCGGCCTGCATCAGGTCCCAGCTCACGGCTTTCACGGCGGGATCGTCGATGTCGCGCGCCGCGAGCCAGGCGATCGTGGCGGCAATGTCGCTGATAGCGACGGGCTGGAACGGCGTCGCCATCTCCTTGGCCGGCAGGTCGAGCGGAGAGGCCGCGAGCGCGCGCAGCATGGCGCTGCCGCCATAGGCGGACGGCGCGACCACGAAGCCCGGGCGCAGGATCGCGTGGGGAATGCCGGAAGAGGCGACCAGGCGCTCGGCCTCGCGCTTGGTCGTGGCAAAGGAGGTACGATCCTCGTTGGCCGCGCCGGGGATCGAGATGTGCACCAGCCGGATCGCGCGGCCGCTCGCGCCAATTGCCTGCAATAGGCGCACGACGAAGTCGCGATGAACAGCGTTGGTGTCGCTGCCGGGAGCGTCCTGGAGGACGCCCACGCAATTCACGACCACATCGACCGCATGCTCGTTCAGAAGGCGCGTCAGCGCCGCCGCGTCGAGCGCCATGATCGGCAGCTCGATATCGAGCGCGCTCATCTTCTGCGCCGGCGACAGCTGTCGCGCCACGCCGATGACGCGAAAGCCGCGGGCGCGGAGATCGTCGGTGACGAAGCGGCCGATCAGGCCGGAGGCTCCCAACAGGAGGATGTTGCGCACCACTTCACTCATCATATTACTCAGAACGGCTTTGCGATCATCAGCCAGAGGATCAGCATCGTTGCGCCAAAACCCGGGAAGCCGAAGGCGAACCAGCGGCGGAACAGCACGAAATAGCGCGGCGGCAGGGCCGCGCGCTGCTCGGCCGCCTTGCGCGCGAGACCGCGCATCTCGATCTGCATGAACACCACAGGCACCCAGAACAGCCCGGCGACCGCGTAGAGCGCGAGTGACGCCAAGAGCCAGCGCTCCGCGATCGACGTCGCCGAGAGCATCATCAATAGTCCGCCCGTAACCGGCTGGAGGATGACCGCCGAGAGCGTGAACAGGGCGTCCGCGATCACCACGACCGCGGCCGTGCGCGCGATGAACTCGGCGTCCCGGCTGCGATGCGCCATCAGCATGAAGAAGGCGATGCCGCTGCCGGTGCCGAGAATGACGATGGCACCGAGCACATGCAGATATTTGACCAGGAAATACAGCGTCATGGCTTCTTGGCCACCAGCGGCTTTGGTGATTTCAGCGCGCGCTCGAGTTCAGCGCTGGCGGCTTTGACGCCGGCTTCGGTCTCGATCATCCAGTGGCCCTCGCTGCCCACGGCTGGCAGCGCGCGAAAATCGATCTTCCCACCACTGCTGCGAAACGCATCGGCCAATTGCCGCGAAAATGCCGGCGCGAAATAGCTGTCGTTGGCCGCCACCACCCAGGTGATCGGCACGCGCGCCGCCTTGCCGAACTCGCCTGCCGCCGAGGTGAGCGTATGCGGCGCGCAGACCTGGTTGGGGAAGTCGTTGGCATGGCCGCCGCGCCCGGGTGCAAAGGCGATGATGGCGCCAACCGTCTTGGGGTCGGCATTGGCAAGCGCGAGCGTGCCCCAGCCGCCCGCGGAATGACCGAGCACGACGGCGCCGTCCTTGCGGACGAAATCCTGCTCTCGCAAGAATTCCAGCGCGCGTGCGATTTCCTCGGCCGTGGCGCGGCCCGAGCGCGCGTAGTTCGCCTCGTCGCAGCCGCCCTGGTCCTCGACATAACGGCCGCCGGTTGCGCCATGGCCAAGCCTTTCCGGCACCAGCACGGCAAAGCCGCGCGCAACCAGAAACGCGGCGAGCGCGCGGTACTCCAGTTGCGGCATTTGCGCACGACGCAGCACGTTTTGCGTGGAGGCATGTGCGATCAACGCGAGGCGGAACGGGCCGTCGCCCGGGGGACGGAAGAGCAGGGCATGTGCCGGCGTTGCAGCATCCGACGAGGGCACGCGCCACTCTTGCCGGCGAAACGGCTCGCCTTCGGCACCCGATGCCCCCAACGCGCTCTGCGCACGCGCGGGCGTGGCGAGAATGAGCAGGGCAACGATGAGCGCAGAGAACCGCATGACTGCCGGCAGCAGAATTCGAACGACAAAGGCCAGACTAGCTGGAACGAATCATCATGGGCGGACTTTTCTCGCGTTGCCGCCATGCAGTCCTTCGCGAAACGGCTGGTTTTGCACCGGCGCAGGGCATCTCGCTGCCGTCCAAAGCGGCGCCCTGTCCTCTTTCGGTACAACACGGCTCGGAAACTGATGCAGAAAGTCCACAGGTTAACCGATAATTAACGATGGCTCTTGCCGCCGGCCCGGCGACTTGGTTTGATCGCGCCCATGAGCACAACCCTGATCGAGGTCCGGCCGGCCAAAGCTGCTGACGCAGCCGCGGTGGCGTCTACCCATGACGAAGCTTGGCGCTCGGCCTATCAGGGCATCATTCCCGGCGCCGAACTGGAAAAGCTGATCAATCGCCGCGGCCCGCAATGGTGGGACAGCGCGATCCGCAAGGGCAGCCGCGTCAGCGTGCTGGTGTTCGGCGACAAGATCGCCGGCTACGCGAATTACGGCCGCAACCGCGCCCGCAGCCTGCATTTCGACGGCGAAATCTACGAGCTTTACCTGCGTCCGGAATTCCAGGGGCTGGGCTTCGGCCGGCGCCTGTTTACCGCCGCCCGCCGCGACCTGATGCAGAGCAATTTGAAGAGCATGGTGGTCTGGGCGCTGTCCGACAACGATCCGGCTACGGAATTTTACCGGGCGCTGGGCGGCCGCATGGTGGCGCGCTCCTCGGAGCGGTTCGGGCCCAAATCGCTCGACAAGGTCGCTTTCGCCTGGACCAATTGATCCGCTGTCATTTGGCTGGCAGTACTTCCTTCCGCCGATACCGCTTGCCCATTTGAGCCGGTAAGAACCGGTGTTCATTATTTCGCGAAAAGTCGATGGATCGGCGGGCCAAGCCCGCGTATGACAGCGCGAAATCGCTGCCGGGCGAGATCCCCTTTCGGCAAACACGGAGCTTTTTATGCGTATCGATGCGGTCTCGATCGGGACCAAAGCGCCAAACGAAGTCAACGTCATCATCGAAGTGCCGGTTGGCGGCGAGCCGATCAAGTATGAGATGGACAAGGAAGCCGGCACGCTGGTGGTCGACCGCTTCCTCTATACGCCGATGCGCTACCCCGGCAATTACGGTTTCATCCCCCACACGCTCTCTGACGATGGCGACCCCTGCGACGTCTTGATCGTCAACACCCGCGCCATCATCCCCGGCGCCGTCATGAGCGTGCGCCCGGTCGGCGTGCTGTTCATGGAGGACGAGGCCGGCGGCGACGAGAAGATTTTGGCGGTGCCGTCTTCGAAGCTCACGCAGCGCTACGACAAGATCAAAGCCTATAGCGACCTGCCCGACATCACGCTGCAGCAGATCCAGCACTTCTTCGAGCATTACAAGGATCTCGAGAAGGGCAAATGGGTGAAGATTCTGCGCTGGGGCGGCCCCGAGGAAGCGCACAAGCTGATTCTCGAAGGCATCGAGCGCGCGAAGAAGAACAAGTAAGCTTCCGTGTCCCGGACGCGGCGCGGCATGAAATGACGCGCCGCTGAGCCGGGACCCATGGCGCCGCTGGGCCCCGGCTCGGCAGCGCATCACTGGCGTGCTGCGCTGCGTCAGGGGCATGAGCTTCGTTCGGAATGGCTATGCGCCGTCTTCTCAGGATCATCCGCAACGTCGTTCTGCTGATCGTCGCCGGCGTGCTCGTGCTCGCCGGCGTCTTGCTGTTCAACGTCCTCACGCGGGCATCGCGGCAAGTGCAGGTCGCAGCGATCCCGCGCGCGACGGTCGACACCGAAGGCGCGGCAAAACGGCTGTCGGAAGCGATCCGCTTTCAGACCATCTCGAACTTCCTCAATCCCGAGCAGGACGCCGACGCTCTACACGGGCTCGAGACGCATATCTCGCAAAGCTTTCCGGCGTTCAATGCCGCAGCCACGCGCGAGGTGATCGGCGGCCACAGCCTGCTCTACACCTGGGAAGGTTCTGATCCCAAGGCCCAGCCGATCGCGCTGCTCGCGCATCAGGACGTGGTGCCGATCGCGCCGGGCACCGAGAAGGACTGGCAGCAAAAGCCGTTCGACGGTGTCGTCGCCGACGGCTTCATCTGGGGCCGCGGCTCCTGGGACGACAAGGGCAACCTCTATTCCATGCTGGAGGCGGCCGAGCAGATGGCGAAGGACGGCTTCCGACCAAAGCGGACGATCTACTTCGCCTTCGGCCATGACGAGGAGGTCGCTGGCACACGCGGCGCCAAGGTGATCGCGGCCACGCTCAAAGCGCGCGGCGTACATCTCGACTTCGTGCTCGACGAGGGCCTCTTGATCGCCGAGGGCATGATGAAGGGACTACACAAGCCGGCCGCGCTGATCGGGCTCGCAGAAAAAGGCTACGCGACGCTGGTGCTGACCGCGCATGCGACGCCCGGCCATTCCTCGATGCCGCCGCGCGAGACCGCGATCGGCATGATGAGCGCGGCGCTGGCGCGGCTGGAGGATCACCGGCTGCCGATGCATATCCGCGGCGCGGTCGCCGAGATGTTCGACACGCTGGCGCCGGAGATGAGCGGCTTCAGCCGCGTCGCGCTGTCGAACCTCTGGCTGTTCCGGCCGCTGCTGCTGCGCGAGTTCGAGAAGAACGGCCCGAGCGAGGCGATGGTCCGCACCACCACTGCGCTCACCATCTTCAATGCCGGCGACAAGGACAATGTGCTGCCCGGGAATGCGGAAGCCACCGTCAATTTCCGCCTGCTGCCCGGCGACACGCAAGCCAGCGTCACCGATCACGTCCGCACCACGATCGATAATGACAAGATTTCGATCGCGCCGTTTCCCGGCAACACCGACCCGCCGCCGGTGACGGGGACTGCGAGCAAATCCTATGCGGCGCTGAACCGCACGATCCGCGAGGTCTTCCCCGACGTCGTCGTCGCGCCCGGCCTGATGGTCGCGGCGACCGATTCACGCCACTACGCAGGCATCGCCGACAACATCTTCCGCTTCTCACCGGTGCGTGCCAACAGCGAGGACTTGAAACGGTTTCACGGCACCAATGAGCGCCTCAGCATCGAGGGCTATGCCGACATGATCCGTTTCTATCGGCGGCTGATCGAGAATACGGCTGGGTCTTAAGCTCAGGGCGAGTGGCGCCGCAGCGAGGTGCGCCCCCTCGCCCCGCTCTTCGCGGGGAGAGGGTTGGGGTGAGGGGCTGCGTGCGCGATCGCCGTGAGAAATGGACTCGCGGAAAGTCCCCCTCACCCGCAAGCGGGGCGAGGTAACTACACCGCCGGCTTCGGCAGGCCGGCGATTGCGCAAGCCGCACGCAGCGTATTCACCAGCAGGCACGCCACCGTCATCTGGCCGACGCCGCCCGGCACCGGCGTGATTGCACCGGCGACGCCAAGCGCCTCCTGATAGGCGACGTCTCCGACGAGACGCGTCTTGCCGTCTTCTTTCGGGATGCGAGTGATGCCGACATCGATCACGGTCGCGCCCGGCTTCAGCCAGTCGCCGCGCACCATTTCCGCCTTGCCGACCGCGGCATAGACGAGGTCGGCACGCTTGACGAGACCAGGCAGATCGCGCGATCGCGAATGCGCGACGGTCACCGTGGCGTTCTCGTTCAGCAGCAACTGCACCAGGGGACGGCCGACGAGATTGGAGCGGCCGAGGACGATGGCGTTCATACCCTCGAGCGAGGCGTGCACGCTCTTGGTCAGGATGATGCAGCCGAGCGGCGTGCAGGGTGACAGCGCCTCCAAACCGCCGGCGAGCCGGCCGGCATTGTTCGGATGCAGGCCATCGACGTCCTTGGCGGGATCAATGGCGTTGATCACGGCTTCGGTGTTGAAGCCCTTCGGCAGCGGAAGCTGCACCAGGATGCCATGCACGGCGGGATCGCGATTGAGTTTTGCGACCACCGCAAGCAAATCTCCTTGCGAGACGTCGGCCGGCAGCTTGTGCTCGAACGAGGCCATGCCGGCCGCTTGCGTCTGGGTGCGCTTGGAGCGGACATAGACTTCGCTGGCGGGATTGTTGCCGACCAGCACGACGGCTAAGCCCGGCACCAGATTGTGCTCGCGCTTGACGCGGGCAACCTCGTCCGCGACGCGGGCGCGGAGCTCCGCGGCGATGACTTTTCCATCGATGATCTGGGCCGTCATGTCCTAGTCCTTGTCCGTCGATTTGGCCGCGGCGAGCCGGCGCAGCGCCTCACCAAGGCGCACCGGATCGCCATCAACCGCAATCTGCTTCAACCGCGAGGCGGCGCCCGAGAGCAGCCGCACGCTCGCCTTCGGCACGCCGAGCGATTTCGCAATCAGTTGCAACACCGCACGATTGGCTTCGCCACCATCGGCAATCGCGCGCACCCGCACCTTGAGCACGCTGCGGCCGTCGGCGAGCGCCTCGACGCCGTCGATGTCGTCGCGGCCGCCGCGCGGCGTCACTCGCAGCGCGATACTGATACCCGAGGTGGAATAGCGCCAAGGTTCTGTAGAGGGCTTTGTCGAGGCCAAGGCCCGCCTGCTTCGCCTAAATCACGTTCGGGTAGACGTAGTACATGATCACCCGCTCGATGAACATGATGATCAGGATCAGGATGATCGGCGAGATGTCGATGCCGCCGAGATTGGGCAGGAAATTGCGAATCGGCGCCAGCACCGGCTCGGTAATGCGGAACAGGAACTCCGCCACCGCCGAAACGAATTGGTTGCGGGTGTTCACCACGTTGAAGGCGATCAGCCAGGACAGGATCGCGGAGGCGATCAGCAGCCAGACGTAGAGGTCGAGCACGATGATGACGATGTCGAGAACGGCACGCATGGCTGGGAAAACTCTGGTTCCGGTGGGGATTGACGCCTTTTGCTAGATATCGGTTCCCCCCGGTCCAAACAAGGGAAGTCCCAGCACCCACAGGGCTAAAACCGGGTTACGCCCGTCCTTGACTTGACCTTGGCGGGGACTTAAATGGCGCCCGGTTGTCGGCCGCGTTTACCAGAGCGGCCCGCGACGGGGCCATAGCTCAGCTGGGAGAGCGCGTCGTTCGCAATGACGAGGTCGGCGGTTCGATCCCGCCTGGCTCCACCAGCCTTCGCTCGCTTCGCGAGCTACGGCTAGGCAAGTCCGGGAAGTCCCTCTTAGCGAAGTGAGCGAAGGCTGCCCCGCCATAGCCCGAAGGGCGACGGCGGGCCTTTTCCGCAAATCCACGATCCTACCTCCCCGTAAACCGCGGCGGGCGTTTCTCCACAAAACTCGCCACGCCTTCCCTGAAATCGCTGCCGTTGAGCGCCACCAGCATTTCCCGGTTGGCCTCGATCGTGGCCTCGGCCAGGGTCTGGAACGGCACCTCGTAGAGCTGCCGCTTGATCACGGCCATGGCGCTCGGGGAGACGAAATCGGCGAGATCGCGCGCATAGGCGTAGGTCTCCTCGCGCAGCTTCTCCGGCGGGCAGAGCCGGTTCACCAGCCCGATGCGCAGCGCCTCCTCGCTTCCCACCCGTCGCGCCGAGAGCAAAAGATCCAGCGCGTTGGCGTGGCCGACGATGCGCGGCAGCATCCACGAGATCCCATGTTCGGCAATCAGTCCGCGCCGCGCGAAGGCCGTGGTGAACACCGTGTTGTCCGCCGCAAAGCGCAGGTCGCAATAGAGCGCATGCACGAGGCCGATGCCGGCGGTCGCGCCGTTGAGCATCGCGATGACCGGTTTCCCGATCGACGGATAGAAGCCGTAGCGCGTCTGCCAATCGGGCCGGCGGTTCATGTCGAAGGGCGGCAGGTTCGAGGCACGCCTGATATCGTTGGGATCGAGCCCTTTCAGGGCATCCATGTCCGCGCCGGCGCAGAACGCGCGCCCTGCCCCCGTCAGCACGATGACGCGGACATCGTCGTCGGCTGAGGCAGCTTCCATGGCATGGCGGACGTCGCGCTCCATGATCGGCGTCCACGCATTCATGCGATCGGGACGGTTGAGCGTGACGGTCGCGATCCTGTCGCTGACCTCATAAAGAATATGCTCGTAGCTCACGGCGCGCTCTCCCTTGTTCTTGCTTGGTCGCACGCCTTCAAGCGCGCGTTGAGCGCGAGCCTAGCACATCCGGGGAAGAGGCAAGAGGAAGACGGAATGCGCCGCCGCGATCACTCGGCGGCTTGCGCCATGACCGGCCTCCGCGCGAGCCAGCCGTCGACGAATTTCTTGAGCCAGGTGCGCTCGGCAACGTCGTAGACCGCGCGGTCCGCGAAATGATGGTGGCGGGCGCATGCGCCGGGCGCACTCAGGCCGTCATAGCCGCGCGTGGTCCAGCGATGCATCATCGCGTAGGTCACGTCGGGATGAAACTGGAAGCCGAAGGCATTGCCGGCACAGAACGCCTGCACCGGGAAATCGTCGCCCTCGGCGAGCAGCTCCGCGCCGGCGGGCAGCTCAAAGCCTTCGCGGTGCCAGTGATAGACCTTTCCCGGCCAGTCTGGGCACAGCGCCTGACCCGCCGCTGTCGGACGGATCGGATAGTAGCCGATCTGGGTGAGCGCGTCGGGGTGCGGCGCGACGCGGGCGCCGAGCTGCATGGCGAGCATCTGCGCGCCAAGGCAGATGCCGAGAAACGGGCGCTGCTCGCGGAGCGGAATTTCGATCCAATCGATCTCGCGGCGGATGTAGTCGTCGCAATCATTGGCGCTCATCGGGCCGCCGAAAAACACGGCACCGGCGTGATGCTCGAGCGTCCCCGGCAAGGGATCGCCGAAGCGCGGCCGGCGGATGTCGAGGCGATGGCCGAGCGCGCGCAAGGCGTTGCCGACCCGCCCCGGTGTCGAGGATTCCTGATGCAGGACGATCAGAACGGGCAGCGACGGCTTGCGGTCGGCGGCGTCTGGCTCCCTTCTCCTGAAGGGGACCACCTCCGCGCCACCAAGCCTGTCCGTCCGGAACGACATTGCCCTCTTCGAAAGCTATTGGTTCAGACCGCCAGCATAACTAAGCGATCCTTAATTTCGTGTGAGTTTGCGCACACACTCGACTGAAGGAGGCAAAGCAAGCGCCGGGCCAAAATCGGTTCTCGCCGCGGCTAAAGTGCAATGAGATCAGGATGAATCGTCATCGCGCTTTAGGTAGTTGTTTGCGCATGACCTTTTCGGAAAACCGCTTCGCACTTTGCGCTAACGCGGCCCTTGGGGTCATCATGCTTTAGCGCCGGCGCCTCTGGAACCGGCCGACGGCGGCCAAAATGAAGCCGCGCGGAAAGAAGCGCAGCAGGAACGGCACGATCTTGATGCCGAGACCAGGCAACACCGCCCGTTTATTGGCCATCAGCCCGCGATAGGCGGCGCGCGCAACATCAGCGGCAGAGACGTCGAGCACGGCGGAATCGATACCCGGGGCGAAGCCGGCGCGGGCCTGAAATTCGGTCGCCACAGGACCCGGACAAAGTACGGTGACGCGGACGCCGCGCGGTCCGAGCTCGCCGCGCAGCGCCTCGGTGAAGGAGATGACGTAGGCCTTGGAGGCATAATAGACGGCCATGCCCGGGCCGGGCAGGAAGCCCGCGACCGAGCCGACGTTGAGAATGCCGCCCTTGTTCTTGACGAGTTGATCCGCGAAACGCAGCGACAGATCGGTCAGCGCGCGGATGTTGACGTCGATGATGCCGAGCTGCGCGGCACGATCGCACTCGATCGCGTCACCGAACACCCCGAAGCCGGCATTGTTGACGAGATGGTCGAGCTCGACGTCGGCAGCGGCCAGTGCCGCCGCGATCTTCTCGCCCGCGCCAGGCTCTTCCAGATCGCAGGCGATCACGATCGGCGTCTTGCCGCCCTTGGCTGCGATCTCGCTGGCCAATGCATCGAGCCGGTCGGCGCGACGTGCCGTCAATGCCAGGCGGTGACCGTTCGCGGCAAACACGCGCGCCAGCTCTGTGCCTATGCCCGCCGAGGCACCGGTAATCAGCGTCACACGCTCAGTCACGATCGACGTCTCTTCAATGCAAAGCGAAATTAGGGCGACAACCTCAGGACGAGAGCCTAAGACGAGAGCATAGGCCGCGTGCGCGATGCAAGCCGCCCGTCAGCCTCGCAACCAGCGTCGAGGATGGAGGATGCAGAAAAAACCGCAGATTTGCGGGGATATTCGGCTAAGCCGTGATCAGCCGATACATTAAAGTTTCGTCATGTGATCGCGACTTCGTCCCGCCGATGCGATCAGGCGCCGGCGACGCCGTCCTTGACCTGACCGGTGCCGCGGCTCGCGATGAGATGCTTGAGGTCGATCCTGTCGCGCTGTGACACGCCGAGCAGATCGGATGCACGCCAGACGACGTTGTCCTCGAACTCGGTCACCTGGCCATCGGCATAGACGACCTCCCACATCATCTCGACGATGCGCTTGCGGCCCTCTTCGTCGAGCGAGCGCATGATGACGCTGGTAAAGTGATAGAGATCGACTGCCTCGCCCTCGACCTGCGTTGCGGAGGCAATCAGGCGCTCCGCGGTGCCGCGATCCAGCGAGAAACGGCTCTCGATCAGGCTGTGCAGCTTGCGCCGTTCGGCTTCCGTCGGCTCACCGTCGAGCGAAATCACATGGATCAGCAGCGCGGTCGCCGCCAGGCGATAATCGTTGTCACCAAAGGCGCGGTCCTGCGCCTCGGGGGCGACGATGTCGGCAATGAATTGGCGCAATCCGTCGAGCATGAAATCCTGCCGCAAATGGGTGGCGCCGCAACTGCGGCCTCTCCCCTTTATATGAGCGGGAAATTCGCACCGCGCAATGCGCGCTTATGCCCCGCACTGCATTACGTTTCGGCAATCTGGTAGCGCAACTTTTCCGAGTCGTCCTGGCGAAAGCCAGGACCCATTACCCCAGGGAGACCTTTTGTACGAAACCGCCAACCACTAGTCTTCGCGCGAACCAAGACTGGTGGGTATGGGTCCTGGCTTTCGCCAGGACGACGTTGGGGGCACAGTACAGCGCTCGCAATGACGGAGATTGTGGCGGCCATACTCCACCGCTCACGGCAGCTCGTACACCACCATCTTGTCGGCGATGCCGCGCAGCGCGGCCTGTTTCTGGATCGGCTTGATCGACCATTGCTCCAGGATCCTGGCGACCGCCGGCGCGTCCAGCACGGGACCGGTGATGTGGATTTCCTGGGCCATCGACACGCTCTGCACGCGGGCGGCAATGTTGACGGTGCGGCCGAAATAGTCCTGCCGCTCATTGAGCATGACCGCAAGACAAGGCCCCTCATGAATGCCGATCTTGAGAACGAGATCTGCGGAGCCGCGCTTCTTGTTCAATTCCTCCATTGCGGAGCGCATGCGCAAGCCGGCGACAAGCGCGTCCTCCGGCTTGACGAACGTCGCCATCACGGCATCGCCGATCGTCTTCACCACGGCGCCCTTTTCGGACGCGATGATCTCGAGCAGCGCATGGAAATGCGCCCGCACGAGGTCGAAGGCGGCGAGATCCCCGACCCGCTCATAAAGCGCGGTCGAGCCCTTCAGGTCGGTGAACAGGAAGGTCAGCGAGGTGATCTGCAGGCGCTGGTCGATATTGAGATTATCCGCCTTGAAGACATCGCGAAAAGTCTGGTTGGACAGCATCCGCTTGGCGGTCAGGAACGGCTTGCGCTTGCCGATCAGGTGATGCAGCGCCTCGGCCGCGATGAACACGGTCGGCAGCACACGCACGCCGGCCTGGTTGTCCAGGGACAGCCGCAGGGGTCCGGGCCGCAAGGTCGTTGTCCCCGTCGGGGCCTGGACCTTGTTGTACATGATCGCGAGCTGCTGACGCTCCTTGGTCGGCTCGCCCTGGACATCGACGAAATGCGCGGCATGCGTCACCGGCTCGAACACGATGATGAAATCGTTCGGAAGCTGCAGCGACATCGTCGCCTTTTCACCGGCTGGAAGTTCGAGCGTGTCGAGCGTGACCTCATTGGCGAGGGTCGCGAACGATTCCTTGTTGAAGTCGACGCCCGAGCTCCAAAACATCTGCTTGAAATAATCCCACACTGAAAGCGAGTCGGGATCGTGCGCCGCGATGCGCCGCACGCGCGGGCTGACCGTGAACGAGACCTCGACCGCCTCGTCGACGGACGCCTTGTAGCCGCAGGCACAGAGCGCGCAGTGATAGTCGTCGGGTCGCAGCGCCTTCAGCGTCGTGTGTGCGCCGAGCACGCCGCCGCACCCCGGACACAGGACGTTCCAGCTCAGGTCAAACAGTCCGAGCCGCGCCGAATGCAGGAAGGCGGAGATGACCCGCTCCTCGTCGAAGCCATGCTGCTTGGAGAAATCGATGGCGTTGATGCGGTTGAGCTCGTGATCCTCGCCGCGATCGATCAGCCGCTCAATCTGGTCGACCACCTTGGGCTCGGCGGTCTGCTTGAGAACCGAAAACTGCGCCTGAATGTCGCTCATGTCGCCTCATCTAGTGTGTCGGCGCAGCGATCCCAAGGACCGGCTCGTCACCGTGGCGTGATACGGAACATGGGAGGATGGTCCGGCTGCGTCGTGACGACGCCGACGGGAATGACGGGACCGGTGTCGACCAGCTCAACACGGAATTCTCCGATCAGCCGCGCCAGGGCCAGCACCGACTCGGCTTGCGCAAAAGGCGCGCCGATGCAGACGCGCGGACCGGCGCCGAACGGCAGGTAGGCGAAGCGGTCGGGCGGGGTCGCCGACATGAAGCGCTTGGGAATGAAGGCGTTGGGCTGGTCCCAGAGCTTTTCGTGCCGGTGCAGAAGCCACGGCGCGATCATGATGATATCGCCCTTCTCGATCTCGACGCCCGCCGCGTTGTCCTTGTCGAGTGCCGCACGCGCGATCAGGAAGGCCGGCGGATAGAGCCGCATGGTCTCCTCGATCACGGCGCGGGTGAATTTCTGCCGGTCGATATCGGTTATGCTGTCAAGGTGCTCGCCGCGTGTCTCGGAAGCGACTTCCTCCTGGGTTTCGGGATCGAGCGCCAGAAGATAGAGCGCCCAGGACAGTGCCGTCGCGGTCGTCTCGTGACCCGCCAGGATCATGGTCGCGACCTCGTCGACGAGTTGCGCATCCGAAAAGCCCTTGCCGGTTTCGGGATCGCGCGCCTCGTCCATGAGGTCGAAGAGATCGCGCGGCGGCGCGCCCTCCTTCTTGCCCGCGGCGCGCCGCTCGGCGATCAGCGTCGCGACAAACGCGGTCCAGCGCTTGCGGAAACGGGCGCGCGCAAAATCCATCGGGCTCGGCCAGGACACCGGCAGCAGCATGTCGAGGAAATACGGCCGGCCCAGGCGCTGGCCGTATTCCATGACGAAATTGCGCAAGGCCGCGCCGTGCTTGTCCATGCCGAACGAGAACATCGTCCGCCCGGCGATCTCGAGCGTCATCCGCTGCATGATTTCGCGGAGGTTGAGGACCTCACTGGTCTTCGTCTTGAGCTTCGCGATGGTCTCGTCGAGCACCGCCGTCATGTGCGGAACGAGGTTTGCGGTGGCGTGCGGCGTGAACGCAGGCGCCAGCGTTCGACGCTGATGCCGCCACGGCTGTCCTTCCGCGATCAGCAGACCCTCGCCGAGCACCGGACGCAGCATCCGGATGCCGGCCGGCGTGCGCGTATAGTTCTCGTAATTGGTAAGCAGGATGTGCCGGATCGAGTCGGGCCGGTTGAGGATGAAGCTGTTGTGGAGAAAGAAGCGGCCCTGGATGACGTCTTCCTCGTAGGCGCGCTGTGCCCACGTCGCGATCATGTTCTTGCGGATCACCGCAACGCGACGGAGGAACGGCATGCCCTCCGGCGCACGCAGCGGGGTCGGCGGAATGATGGGCCGGCGCACCTTGGCGACATTCATGGGCTCTCTCCCCGCATATCCACCGCACTCACAGAGCTAGTAAGTCAGCTCGGCAATCGCAATCCTGTTCTCCGCGGCCGGCCAGGCCCGGGCCACGATCCGTTCTTCGTTGAACTCAGCCACGACGTTACGCCCGACCTCTGTGGCCGGAAGCCGCAGGGTTGCTGCCGTATCCGTTGGCACGCCCGGCTTGACGTCCGCCGGCTCCTTGCCGTCGAACAGCACGATGTCGCGCGGCAGGCCGAAATAACCGCGCGGCCGTGACAGAATCAGGACTGCAGCGGCCCCGGCATCGGGCGGACCGAGCGGGCGGGCGGCGCGCAGGTGCACCACGTCCGAAGAGCGCGGAAAGGGCGAGCGGTAGATATGCGTCGTGGGCGCGACCGGCGAGGTCAGGACGAATTCGAGCGACCAGGTCGGGTCAACCTGCGCCGACCCCCAGCGGCCATCGGCGGCGGTCTTTGAGCTATGCACCGCACCGCCCTGGCGCTCGCCGCTGGCGGGATCGACACGAAACACCTCGACGGCGGCGCCCTCCACGGGACGATTGGTCGGCACGCCACCGGGCGTTCCCATCACCAGCCCGCTCAACTTGACGCTGCTCTCGGGCGTGATCGCGATGCGGTCCGGCTCGCGCCCCGCGATGAACTTGTAGATCTCGCGGAATGCGCGTGGATGAAATGCCACTTCGCGATGATCGAGCGTGCCGAGCACGAGATTGGTGGCGCCTTTCAGTTCCGGGCCCTCGGCAGTGACATTGGTGGGCACACCGGGCTTGCCGATGAAGCGGCCGTCGGCCTGCGCATATTTGTCCATGCCGTCGCTGCGCAGGGTGAGGAAGGCCGGCCCCGGCGTCACCTCGCTCTCGCCCTCGTTCAGGCCGCGCAGGAAGGCGCCACGGCCGTTGAACTCGCTGCCGAGCACATCATCGCTAGCCCAGACGCCGTGATTGGGCGTGCCGCACAATACGGCGTGGCTGACATCGCCGGCGCCGCCGTTCTTGATCACGTTGCGGATGGCATAGCCGCCGCGTGAGCTGCCGACCAGCGCGACGCGCGCAGCGCCGGTGCGGCGCTTCAATTCAGCAATCGCAGCGGCGAGCTCCCGGCGCTGGTCTTCGGTCGAGGAGCGGTTGGGCTGTTCGACGCTGTCGACGTCCCGCGCATTGGGATCGGTGAAATTGATCGCCAGCATGCGCTCGCGCGCAACGCCATTGGACTCCATCCGCCATAATGTCGTCATCCAGAGCGCGCCGTAGTCGCCGTTGCCGTGCACGAACAGGATCGGCGGCACCTCGGCAGCGGCTGGCACTGCGGGCGTGGTCTGCGCCCATGCCGACGTCCGCATGCTCGCAACCGCGAAAGGCAGCGCGCTGGCGCCCTGCAAGATTGTCCGTCGCGATAGTTTCATGTCGTTCCTCCCCGGCAAACCACTTGGTTGCACCGCTTATAGCCGTCTAACCACTGGACAGCGAAGGACTTTCGCAGGCATCACTTGGCCCAGCAGGAATCGCCGAACCATTTCTCGCAAGCCATTTGGAAGGGGATATGACCGAGCAGCCGAAACGCCAGAAATTTGCCAATGACGGCATCACCGCGCCCCTGCGGTATACCGTATTCCGGCGCATCTGGCTCGCCAGCCTGCTCTCCAATCTCGGGCTCCTGATCCAGGGCGTGGGCGCGGCCTGGGCGATGACGCAGATGGCGGCATCGGCCGACAAGGTCGCGCTGGTGCAGACCGCGCTGATGCTGCCGATCATGTTGATCTCGATGCCGGCAGGCGCCATCGCCGACATGTATGACCGCCGCATAGTCACCCTGATCTCGCTCTCGATCGCGCTGGTCGGCGCATCCGCGCTCACGATCCTGGCCGGGCTCAAGCTCATCACGCCGGAAACGCTGCTCGCGTTCTGCTTCATCGTCGGCAGCGGTAACGCGCTGTTCGGCCCGGCCTGGCAGTCCTCGGTCAGCGAGCAGGTGCCGCCGGACTCGCTGCCATCGGCGGTGGCATTGAACGGCATCAGCTACAACATCGCGCGCAGCTTTGGCCCCGCGATCGGCGGCGTCATCGTCGCTGCGGCCGGCGCGGTGGCGGCCTTTGCCTGCAACGCGATCCTCTATCTGCCGCTGCTGGTCGTGCTGCTGCTCTGGCGGCGCTCCAACGAACCGTCGCGCCTGCCGCGGGAAAAGCTCAACCGGGCCATGGTCTCAGGTGTGCGCTACATCACCAATTCGCCGCCGATCAAGATCGTGCTGACGCGGACGCTGGTGATGGGCCTGATCGGCGGCGCCATCATGGCGTTGATGCCGCTGGTCGCGCGCGACCTCCTGCATGGCGGCGCGCAGACCTACGGCATCATGCTCGGGGCCTTCGGCATGGGCGCGGTGGTCGGCGCGCTCAATATCCACGAACTGCGCAAGCGCATGAGCGGTGAATCGGCGATCCGCGCCTGCACGATCTCGATGGCATTTGCGATGGCCGCGATCGCGCTCAGCAGCGAGCCGGTGCTGACCGCGGCGGCTCTCGTGCTGGCTGGAGCGGTGTGGATGGCGTCGGTGGCGCTGTTCAATATCGGCGTGCAGCTCTCAGCGCCGCGCTGGGTCGCGGGCCGCTCGCTGGCCGCATTCCAGGCCTCGATCTCCGGCGGCATCGCGATCGGCGCCTGGGGCTGGGGCCATCTCACCGACTATGCCGGCGTCGAGACGGCGCTGCTGGTTGCCGCCGGCCTGATGCTGATCTCGCCGCTGCTCGGACTGTGGCTGGCAATGCCGCGCGTCGGCGCGCGCAACGAGGACGCCGAGGTGCTCGCCGATCCCGAGGTGAGGCTGTCGCTGACCGGGCGCAGCGGGCCGCTGGTGGTCGAGATCGAATATCGCGTGGCGCAGGAGAACGCGCGCGCCTTCCACAATGTGATGCAGGACGTGCAGCTCAGTCGCCAGCGCAACGGCGCCTATGGCTGGTCGATCGCGCGCGACATCGCCGATCCGGAGTTGTGGACCGAGCGCTATCACTGCCCGACCTGGCTCGATTATCTGCGCCAGCGCAACCGCTCGACGCAGTCCGAGCGCGCGCTGCATCAGCAGGCGATCGATTTCCACATCGGCCCCGAGCCGGTGCGGATTCGCCGCATGCTCGAGCGCCCATTCGGCTCAGTGCGCTGGAAGGAAGAGACACCGGACCGCAGCAGCGGCGAGGTGCTGCCGGTGGTCGCGACCGCGGCGGGGAGCAGTACTTAATTTTTCACCGAAGCCGTAGCCCGAATCTTACTTCTGTCATTCCGGGGCGCGCCGTCAGGCGCGAGCCCGGAATCCATTCCTCCATGCGTATGCGGCTCGATGGATTCCGGGCTCGCGCTTCGCGCGCCCCGGAATGACAGCGATAACTACTGCCCGTGCTCGGTCAGCACCTTGTCGCAGGCCTTGCTGAGGCGGGTGCGATTCTGCTTCAGGCAGGCGAGCACGGCCGAATCACCATTGTTCATCACCGAACGGCAGAAGCGGGAGACGTCGCGAGCGCAGGCATCGTGGCCCGGCTGCTGCTGCGCCGACGCACTCGATGCGATCAGGACCAATGGAAGAATCAAAAGAAATCTGCTCATCGCGCAATGCCTCATACCCGAAACGATAGGCGGGCGAAGCTAGAGCGATGGTTCCCGCGCTGCAACGGCTTTGTTAATGATCCGTGCCAGCGAGAGGCGCGTGGCCCCGGTCCGGCACCGGGGCACTTCGCGAGGGAGCTCAAGGGCGCGATGATGGCATCATCGCCACGCAAGCGGCACTTGTCTTAGTGCGCACTTTCCTGGACGTCGGCGACCTTGCGCGACGGCGCCTTGGCGAGGTCCTTGTCCATCACGGCGCGGCAGCCGGGGCTGAGATCGGCGCGGTGCTTGATCATGCAGGCGGTGATCGCGGGGATGTTGGGGATTTCCGACGAGCACAGCCGGAAGGCGTCACCGGTGCACATCTGCTGCGCCTCGGCAGTGTAGGCAAAGCTTGTCGTCGTGGACAGGATGGAAACGAAAGCGGCAAAACCCAGCGCCAGGCTGGCGTCGCGGATTTTGGACGAGAACGAGATGGTCATTTGAGGCTCCCATTGGTGCCGCCGTTGGGCGGGATGCGTTAACGGGAGCTACGATGATCCGGCAAAACCGTTTCCACTGTGATGACGGTCACGACCGGCCCGCTGACTGTGACATCGGTCACTTTGGCGCACCCCGCTGAAATTCCTCCGCAACCGCCGTCGTGTTGGTGTCACGTTAACTGTTCCTTCGCATTAATGGCTCGGCGCGGGGAAAAACCGCTGGTTTGGTTGCGTATTTGGAAAGAATAGCGATGCGTAATGCGTTGGGCCTGATAGCGGCCAGTGTGATTGCGGCGGTCGTGATCGCCGGAGGTTGGTTCTTCTATTCCTCGCGCGCCGAACAGGCCGCTCCCCAGACGATGGCCGCCCGCGCGCCGGAGCCCCTCCCGGCCTCGGCGAAGCTTGCGGCCAGGGACGATGTCGAGACCACGGCGGCACTGTCGGGCAGGCAGGTCGCGGCTGCGGCCGCGACGCCCACGCCGGCACCAGCGATGCCGGTTCAGCAGAAGTCCACCTGCACCAATCCGAACGCGCTTGGGGTTGCCCGCGTGGTCGAGATCGATACCACCGGCGGGCCGGGCTTCGGCTTTGAGCACTTCAAGCAGTTCGACTTCCTCACCGACAAGGAGGTCGTGCTGACCTTCGACGACGGTCCGTGGCCGAACAACACGCCGGCCGTGCTGAAGGCGCTCGCCGACGAATGCACCAAGGGCCTGTTCTTCGCGGTCGGCAAGCATGCGACCTATCACCCCGAGATCCTGCGCCAGGTGCTGGCCCAGGGCCACACGGTGGGCACGCACACCTGGTCGCACGTCAACCTGAACAGCAAGAAGATGACGGAGCAACAGGCCAAGGACGAAGTCGAGAAGGGCTTTAGCGCGGTGAAGTTCGCGCTCGGCACCAACCCCGCGCCGTTCTTCCGCTTTCCCCAGCTTCAGCACAATCCGGCGATCGTGAGCTATTTCGGCACCCGCAACGTGGCGATGTTCTCGACCGACCTCGACTCCTTCGACTTCCGGAAAGAGAGCACGCCGGACAAGATCGTCAGCAACGTGATGACCAAGCTCGACAAGCTCGGCAAGGGCATCATCCTGATGCACGACTTCCAGAAGCACACCGCCGAAGCGCTGCCGACGCTGCTCGCGCGCCTCAAGGCCGGCGGCTACAAGGTCGTGCAGATGAAGGCGAAGACGACGTTCCAGACGCTGCCGGAATATGACGAGGCGCTGCTCAAGGATTTGAAGGTGCCGACGTCGAGCGCGCGTCCGATCTCGAGCGTGGTGCAGACGGTTTCGCAGTAAGCTTCGGCAGATCAAGGCTGCTTAAATTGAACGTCATGGCCGGGCTCGTCCCGGCCATTCGCGTTTTCTTGGTCCGTCATCCCGGGGCACGCGCAGCGTGAACCCGGAATCTCGAGATTCCGGGCTCGCCCTTGCGGGCGCCCCGGAATGACTGTGCGAGCGGAAAGACTGCCGCTTCACCAATAAATGCCGTGGCGATGCAACTCGCTGATGATGCGGCCTTCGGTCCAGTAAGGCTTGCGCTTCGGCTTATCGGCCTTCGCGATGGTCTTGGCCGTGCTTGCTGGCGTCTGCGTCGTTGCGGGCGTTGAGCCTGTGGTCGTCGGTGTCGTGGACACGGCCGCGGGCCGGTCGACATATTTCGGAGCTTCGGTGGGCTTTGCGGCCTGCGGCGCGGTGGTGGTCGTGGTCTGCTGCGCGGCCGGGTCATCGGCGGAAGCGAGCGCGAGCCCGCGCGAACCGGCGGCCTGAGCGGACGCGGAGGCCAGAACCATGGCCGCAACCAGAATGATCTTGCGCATGTGTGTCTCCCGTTCTGAGTGTCACGGGACGCTAGGACAAGTCGGCACGGCGTTACGTGACGTGGGTCACGCAAGCGGACGTCGCTGCATCATTGGCCGGAATCTTTGTTCGGGCGCCCCGGCCCCGATCTAATCTGCACTGAACGGCACCGATGCGCGTCCACGCACCGACCAGACGGTGAACTGATTGCTCCCGAGCCCCCCAAGCTCGCCATCGACCGAGAACCTCGGGCCGGCTCCCAGTGTCACGCCGACGCCGGTCGTGACGCGCGCCGACCAGCCTTGCAGGAACTGGGTCGGCTGCAACAGCGGCCCGACCGGCAGCGTCGCGTCGTCGCGGTTGAAGTAATAGTCGGCGTAGAGGCCGACATAAGGTGTCAGCTTGACCGTGGTCGTCCATAGCCACGGATACATGATTTTTGCGCCGGCGCTCGCGCGGCCTTCCGAGAAGGAGCGTGAGCTCTCCGTGACGCCGAAGTTGTCCGTGTAGGCGTCTTCGCGCTCCCACAAGGCATAGACCTTGAGCGAGGGCTCAATCTCGACGCCGTAGTGCGTCTTGTAGACGCCGATCAGCGACGCCGTCGCGAGCCAGCGTTGCCCCGGGAACGTCGCGAATGCGGTGCCGGCGACGCCGCTGTAGCTAATTCCCGAGCGCGCCAGGCTGGCGTCGAATCGCATGCCTGGCAGGAAGCGCCAGCCGAAATATCCGCCGGCCGTCCACCCGTCACCCTTCAATCGGCCGTCGAGCAGCTGCGAGGTGTAGTCGAAGTTCTCATAGCCGCCGAATGCGCCGATCAGAATATCGGTCGTGAGGCGATGCGATATTCCGAACAGCGCATTGATCTGTCCGCCGCGGATATCGCCGGTCTGCTGGCTGGTATTCCAGTCGCTGCCGCGTATGTCGGCCCAGGCCAGCCACAACGGTGGTGCGAGCACGACCGACGGCGTCCCCTTGGTCGGCGGGGGTTGGAGTTCGCAGCCGAACTTGAAGCGCAGGCCGCCGCCGCTCGCCTTGACCGGCACCTGCGGGCCCGCGCAATCGGTAAAGCCATCGGCAATCGCCTCATCGACCGCGCCGGAGACCGCGGCGCCCGAAGCATGGGCCTCGATCTTGGTGACGGTGAGTTGCAAATCGCGCAAGCGCCCGCTGTCCGCCGGCACGCTGATGGTGATGGAGGCACTCGCAGTGTTGCCTGTTCCGCCGTTCGTGGACGTGACCGGGTCGGTGACGTTGGTCAGCGACCCGACGGTCGTTCCCGTCACGTTGACCGAAAACGTGCAGGACGCAGCGGCCGGGAGCGTCGCACCCGTGAGGCTGACGTTGCCGCCGCCTGCGGTCGCCGTGATGGAGCCGCCGCCGCACGAGCCGGTCAGGCCGTTGGGGCTCGCAACCACGAGCCCGGCCGGGAATCTGTCGGTGAGCGCGACGCCGGTGAGCGCCGAGCTGGGGTTGGGATTGACGACGGTGAACGTTAGCGAGGTTACGCCGCCCGTCGCAATCGACGCGGCGCCGAATACTTTTTGGACACTCGGAGAGAGCGACGTATTGACCGTGAGCGTCGCGCTGGCGCTGTCTCCGGCCCCTCCGTTGGTCGAACTGATCGGTGAGCTCGCGTTGACCTTGATGCCGGCGGTCGTGCCGGTCACGTTGATCGAGATCGTGCAGGACGAGGCGGCCGCGAGGGTGGCGCCCGAGAGGTTGATGCTGCCGCCGCCGGCAGGCGCGGTGAGGGTGCCGCCGCAGGAGTTGGTCAGGCCGCTGGGGCTCGCAACCAGGAGCCCGGCGGGAAACGCGTCGGTGAACGCGACCCCCGAGAGCGCCGTCGAAGCATTGGGGTTGCTGATCGTGAAGGTGAGCAACGACGTGCCGCCGACTACAATCGAGGCGGGCGCGAAGCTCTTGGAAAGTCCGGGAGGAGCCAGTGCGGTCACCTGGAGCGACGAACTGGCAGTGTTGCCGGTCCCTCCATTGCTCGAGGTGACGTTCGAGGTGGTGTTGACCTTGGTGCCGGTGGTGGTGCCGGTTACGATGAGCGAGAAGGTGCAGGCCCCGCCTCCCGTAATGTTTGCGCCCGCGAGCGCAATGCTCGTGCCTGTCGTCGTAAGCGTGCCGCCGCATTGTGCGATGCTGGCAGCCGGAACAGTGAGCCCGGCCGGCAGAGCATCGGTGAAGGCTACCCCGGACAGCACCAGCACAGGGTTGGGGTTGATGATCGTGAAGGTGAGCACCGATGTGCCGCCGAGCGGAATCAGTGAAGGCGCGAAGCTCTTGGCAATCGCAGGCGGAGAGGTCACGCCCACCGCGAGCGCCGCGCTGGCGTTGTCTCCGGTTCCTCCGTTGGTTGAGCTGACCGGTGATGTGCTGTTGACCTTGATGCCGGTGGTCGTGCCGGTCACGTTGAGCGAGATCGTGCAGGATGAGGCGGCCGCGAGGGTGGCGCCCGAGAGGTTGACGCTACTGCCGCCGGCAGGCGCGGTGAGGGTGCCGCCGCAGGCGTTGGTCAGGCCGCTGGGGGTCGCAACCAGGAGCCCGGCGGGAAACGCGTCGGTGAACGCGACGCCCGTGAGCGCCGTCGAAGCATTGGGATTGGTGATCGTGAAGGTGAGCGACGATGTGCCGTTGACGGCAATCGATGCCGGCGCGAAGCTTTTGGAAATTCCAGGAGGAGCCAGTGCGGTCACCTCGAGCGACGCGCTGGCGGTGTTGCCGGTCCCCCCATTGGTCGATGTGACCGCCGAGGAGTTGTTGACCTTGGTGCCGCTGGTGGTAGCGGTCACGGTGACCGAGAAGCTGCAGACCCCGCCTCCCGCAATGCTTGCGCCCGCGAGCGCGATGCTCGTCGCGGTCGTTGTAAGCGTGCCGCCGCATTGAGCGATGCTGGCGGCCGGAACAGTGAGCCCGGCGGGCAGAGTGTCGCTGAACGCGACGCCCGCGAGCGCTGCCGAAGCATTTGGATTGGTGATCGTGAAGGTGAGCACCGATGTGCCGCCGAGCGGAATCGATGAAGGCGCGAAGCTCTTGGCGATTGCGGGGGGCGAAGGGGTCGGCGCCGCGTCAACGGTCAGGTGCGCCGTTGCATTGTTGCCGGGCCCCTGGTCCGAGGAGACCTTGACTGAGTTGTTCTTCTGGCCGGTGGCGGTGGCGGTCACGTTGACAGCGACGGTGCACGTCTGGTTCGACGCCAAAGAGACGTTCGCCAAGCTGATGCTGGCGGCACCGGCCGTGGCCGTCACATTGGAGGCATTGCAGGAGGCGTCGGCGCCGGTGACGGTCAGACCGGTGGGAGTGGCGACAACAAGTCCGCTGGGCAGAGCGTCTGTGAAGTTTACGCCGGTGTTTCCAAGAGTGGCGCCAGTGACGGTGAACGTCAGCGTCGTGCTGCTGCCAACCGTGATCTCCGATGCGCCGAACGACTTGTCGATCGTCGGCGTATTCTGCCCGCGCACCTGCGCAGACCCCGGGCTGGCGGACAGAAACGCGATCAGCACGCCCATGACTGCCGCCCACACCGTCGCGCGGCAGCGCAATCTCTGCGCTGCCGTCGCAGCAGCGTCCACGCGAGGCGGCTTCGAAAACCAACGGATCGCAAGCGCCGCGACGAGAGATCGCGCAATGGGGCACAACCCGCACTTCATCGCCGCCCTCAAGGACAGTTGTCACGCCGGCAAAGGCAATAACGAAAGGTCGGGACGCGTCAGTCGGTTCGGCCGCTAGAATGTTTCAATTGCGCGCGGACCACCGTGAACGGCGAAGCCGCGCCAAGTTCAAAGCTCAGATTGCAATCTACGAACACCACAATCCTCGGAGGAACGGCCACAAATGCGGCAAACGACCAAGGCGGTGCAAGTTTCACGATGACTGTTGCCACCGCGCGACGCGGCGGACAGCGACGCTGACCGAATCTGGAGGCTGGTCTGGACGTGTCTGGATGAGAAGGTGGTGCCGCAAGAGGGCATCACACTATAGGAATAAGCTATTGTTCAAACTAGCTAATTTCTGTGCGATTTTGGCTGAATGCCAGCATAAATGCCAACAATTTTCGTGGCCTCGGGCGAGCGACAGCGAAAAGTTTTCATTCGCGCTGCGGCAGCAACAGGGTGCGAATCAGCGTCTCAGAGTGGTGAGCATGGTGGTTCGCTGAGGGTACGGACCGGTGAATCGTGAGGTTCCCCCGCCCAAGTGAAATCAAGTTTTCCCCGCTTTTTGGACCTCGATAGCAGGGTACTGGTCGACAAGAAGATTAAGGGGGGTATCGCCCTATGCCGACCAAAGACAGTTTTGATCCGGACTATCCTTTGCCTCTCTTTCTCGCCGATGAACCTGAGCAGCAGGGTATCGGGAAAGCGTGGGAAAGAGCAGCTGTTATCTCGTCGCGAGTTCTTAAGGCGAGTATTTTGGTTGCAACGGCGACAGCGATCGGTATCGCGATTCTATCGGTGGGAAATCCAGTGACGCTGTTTGCGGACGTCACGGCTTCGCTGGTCGACAAATCGGCGCTTCAGCCTGGCACCGACCGGTCGATGTCAACAATTCAATCTACCGCCGATGCTCAGGCCTTGCCGCCGACCGCAAAGGACGCGCCGACCCGCGACGAAGTGGCTGCGGTCTCTGAACCCGCCGGTCAGAGTCAGCCTGGCACCGACCGATCGACGTCAACAATTCAATCTACCGCCGATGCTCAGGCCTTGCCGCCGACCGCAAAGGACGCGCCGACCCGCGACGAAGTGG